>NZ_JBYSWK010000019.1:0-78348 GCF_058781025.1 Heyndrickxia sp. FW510-T9
ATACTAGTCGTATCATGACCGCAAATGAGGATGGCGGCGAGATTCGGGAACAATACTAGTTGTATCGTGACCGCAAACAAGGATGGCGGCGAGATTTGGGAACAATACTAGTCGTATCGTGACCAAAAATGAGGGTGGAGGCGAGATTCGGGAACAATACTAGTTGTATCGTGACCGCAAACGAGGATGGAGGCGAGATTCGGGAACAATACTAGTCGTATCGTTACCGCAAATGAGGATGGAGTCAAGATTCGGGAACAATACTAGTTGTATCGTGACCACAAATGAGGGTGGAGGCGAGATTCGGGAACAATACTAGTTGTATCGTGACAATAGCTTGACTTCCTCATCAGTTTAGTTATAAACTGATAACAACAAGAGGTGATGTTATGAAAGAAAGACTTAGTTTAATGATTTGGTTCCGATTATCACGAATCTATAACAAGAGCATTCGTGAATCTAACCAACACCTAAAAAAATGGAACTTATCCATTGCTCAATTTGATGTGCTGGCTCAAATTGGTTCAGATAATAGATTATCACAACAAGAATTGGCAGATAAACTCTTAGTTACAAAAGGAAACATCACTCAGCTTTTATCGAAATTAGAAGAACTAGGTTTGATAAAAAGAGAACAGGAATGGAAAACAAAATATTTATCTTTAACGGAAAAAGGGAAAGAGCTATTTGATGAAGTAGTTCCAAAGCAAGAACAATTTCAAGCATCATCGTTTAGTAATTTGAATCAAGAAGAGAAAAAGCAACTGTTAGAGTTACTTAGAAAAATACAAAACTAATGGAGAGATATTTTATGGAATTAAAAGGTATTCATCATGTTTCAGCCTTAACAGCGAAAGCTCCCGAAAACTTTGACTTCTATACAAAAGTACTAGGTCTTCGTTTAGTGAAAAAGACGGTTAACCAAGATGATATTTCCGTTTATCATTTGTTTTATGGCGATGAAAAAGGAAATCCGGGTACGGAACTAACGTTTTTTGAAATTCCACATGCTGCTCGTACGCATGAAGGAGTAAATAGTATTTCTGCTCTTTCCTTGCGTGTTCCAGATGATCAAGCACTTGTCTTTTGGAAAAAACGCTTTGATGAATTGAATATTGAACATGAAGAGATTAAAAATCGTGCCGGCCGCTCCACTCTTGCCTTTAAAGATCATGAGGGACAGCGTTTGATTTTAGTATCGGATGAGAATAATGTTGGAGTAAAAGGCGGAAAACCGTGGGATAAAAGTCCGATTCCACAAGAGTACGGAATGCTAGGATTAGGTCCTGTAAAACTAACCGTTCGTTATGCACCTGCTACAGTAGATGTTTTGACAGACATATTAGGATTTCGCTTGAAAGGACAATATCCTTCAGAAGTTGCAGGTCAGCCGGATATTCTTGTATTTGAAACTGGTAAAGGTGGTACAGGTGCTGAAATTCATGTCGAAGAAAGAAACGATCTTCCACCGGAACGTCTTGGACGCGGCGGGGTTCACCATGTTGCATTTCGGGTAGAGGATGAAGAAGAATTGCGGGAATGGATTACGAAAATTCGAGCAGCAAGATTCCCGAATTCCGGATTTGTCGATCGCTTTTATTTCCGTTCTCTCTATTTTAGAGAACCAAACGGCATTCTTTTTGAGCTTGCAACAGATGGCCCCGGTTTTGATACAGATGAAGACTTGGCTACACTTGGAGAGTCCCTTGCCTTGCCACCATTTTTAGAAGAGAAACGCGAACAAATTGAAGCTAAATTAAAACCATTAGATACAAAACAATAGAAAGGTGAAGAATGATGAAACATATTTTTGAAAAAGGGCAAAATCCTAATGCCCCTACCCTCCTTTTACTGCACGGAACAGGAGGAACGGAACACGATTTAATCAATGTGGGAAAAATGATTTCCGCGGAATCTTCTTTATTAGGTGTGAAAGGAAATGTATCCGAGTTTGGAATGGCTCGCTTCTTTCGCCGCTTATCTGAGGGAGTTTTTGATGAAGAGGATTTAATTTTCCGCACAACAGAACTCAATGGGTTTTTAGATGAAAGTGCGATAGCATATCAATTCGATCGGAACAATATTGTTGCAGTTGGTTACTCGAATGGAGCTAATATTGCGGCAAGCTTGCTATTTCATTATCAAAATGCGTTGGCAGGAGCTACGCTTTTCCATCCAATGGTACCAAGACGTGGGATTGAATTGCCCGATTTAAGTGGAACTTCCGTTTTTATCGGAGCTGGTGAGAATGATCCATTGGTTCCGCTTCAAGAGACGAGAGAGCTTGCGGAGTTGTTGCAGGTTGCGAACGCGGATGTAGAAGTGCTATTTGAGCAGAACGGACATCAGTTATCGGCTAACGAAGTATATGCTGCGCGAGATTGGTTTCATAAAAAATTTCCTAAATAAAATTTTTGCGGGGTGTCTATATTGGCACCCCTATTTGGACATTTTATTTTGTTGTAGTATGTTCATTTCACGTTCTTCCCCAAATTTTCTGCACTCCTCTTTGGGTTCGGCGGTTTAATTCAAATGTTAGGAGATTTCCTCTCTTTGTTGGAAGGTTTCCTTACTTTTTTCGGAGTTCTCCCCATCTCCACCGGTTACCAAGAAATTATTCATAGCAACTGGATACGTTTAAGCCGGTTCAATTGGTGTACGTACCAACTTCCAATGCTAGCAAAAAGGATTATTCCTATCCAAATAGAAATAATCCGCTAATTGCATTATGGAATTAATAATACCTTCCCAGTACTCTTTCTGCTTTCAATGAATTCATGTGCTTTTGCGCCATCACTTAACGGAAACATGGTGGGTTCGGAAATTTTTAGTTGACCGCTTTGAATCCATTTAAATAATTCTCCGGAACGTGCAACACGTTCTTCACGTGATACTAGCACATTCCAAAGGTCTCCCCCAGTTAACGTTTTGGAAGTATCCATCAACATTCTTGGGTCAACTAGTGCTGGATCGCCGCCTGCCATTCCAAAAAATACAACGGTTCCACCAATACTGGTTACATCAAAGCTATCCATAAGGGTCGCTCCAACAGATTCATACACAACATCTACTCCACGACCATTCGTTACATTTTTAACTTGTGCTTTCCAGTCCTCCGTATATAAAAACACACTTTCCGCTCCTGCTGCTTTTGCAGCTTGGCGTTTACCTTCCGAGGATGTTAATCCAATAACTTTTCCACCAAGCAATTTGATGATTTGAACTAGTAGCTGTCCGACTCCTCCGGCAGCGGCGTGAACTAAAGCTACATCACCATTTTTAATGGAATAGCTATCTTTTGTTAAATAATGTGCAGTTAAACCTTGCAATAACAAAGATGCTGCTGTTTCAAATGTAATATCTTCTGGAATTGGAATTGCTTTATCCTGAGGTACCGTGACAAGCTCTGCATTGGCAAAAGGAACGTCTGCGAAAGCTATCTTATCTCCTACTTTAATACCTTCCACCTTATTCCCGACTTGCTGTACAATACCTGCACCCTCATATCCTAAAATATATGGGGGTTCACCAACTAAATGATAATTACCTTTTCTTCGGTAGACATCGGCAAAATTTAAGCCGATAGCTTTCATTTCTAATAAAATTTCTTCGGAACCGATTTCCGGATCTTTTATAGTACGATACTGGAGGACTTCAGGTCCGCCAAATGAATCAAATACGAGTGCTTTCATGTTGTACGCTCCATCTCTATCAAGATAAGTTCGTATTTTATTTTATCCAATTTCGTTTATCTTTTACTAGTGAAATATTTATGGAACCAATAGAATCCTTCCACTTACCTCTCTTCGTTCAATGGCCGCATGTGCCTCTGCTGCCTCACTTAATGGATATTTTCTATCAACTCTAATGGAAATCTTCCCCTCTTTTATCCATGTTGTTAAGTCTTGAATATACTGCGGCCAATATTTTCGATAAGGTAGACCATTCGTTCTAGTAATAAAAATTGAGCCTTTTTCTTGAAGTCTCATTAAATCAAATGGTGGGACAAAACCGCTTGATTGTCCATACATGATGAAATATCCGCCAATTCCTAGACTGTCCAGATTTGCTTCAAAGGTATCTTTTCCTACCCCATCATAGACAACATTTACACCTTTTCCTTCTGTAATTTGTCTTACTTCTTTAGCAATATCCGCTTTGGATGAGATAATCACTTCCTCTGCACCAGCTTCTTTCACATAACCAGCCTTTTCCTCCTTTGAGGTTACTCCAATCACACGTCCACCGCAAAGTTTCGCCATTTGGCAGATCAAAAGCCCAAGTCCTCCTGCCGCTGCTTGAATAAGACACCAATCGCCTTTCTGAATCGGATAAGCATAATGTGTGAAGGCATAAGCAAGAAATCCTTGATTTAGTCCCGCTGCTGCTTGTTCAAAATTAAGAGCATCCGGAAGAGGAATCAAGAAGTTTGCATTCGTTAACACATGAGTAGCATATGTGCCACTTCCACCGAAACAAGCAACACGATCGCCTACTTTTACATGCTTTACATCTGGCCCGATTTCTTCTACAACTCCCACTGCCTGACTACCGACAGTAATTGGAAGCGATGCATCTACTCCTGCCTTATCCTTATAAAAGGATTGGTTAACGAGCTCCCCTCTTCTTTGCTGAATATCAAGGAAGTTAACTGATGCTACTTTGACTCTGATAATCGCTTGCCCCATCCCTGCTTTTGGTTTCTGCAACTCTTCCACCCGCATCACATTTGGATCCCCGTATTGCTGAATACGAACTGCCTTCATCGTTTTTTGCCCATTGTTGTTTGACATTGCTCCCATCTCATTCCCTCCAATATCGTTATATTGTTTCCTGGAAACAATATAACATCAGACAAACCACTCTGTCAATATTGTTTCCAAGAAACTTTAACATGATATTTTTTTCTGATATACTATTTTCAAGATAAAAGGCAAAAGGTGATTCAATGACTCCTACTCATAATGAAAAACAACCTCTTATTTCAGAAATTATGAATTTGTTTGGCCATATTCAGCAAAAGATGGAAGCAGAGGATGATGATGAAAAACAGTGGCTATTGCAAAATTGCCATAACTCCGAGTTGAAGGTTCATTTAAAAGAAATAACCGTAATAATGCTGCATGTCATCGAGGCAATAGGGAAATTTGAGCCTGTTAATGGGATTACCATATCAAAAGAAATGGGAATATTTAAAGGCACTGTTTCAAAAGTAACTCGCAAGCTCCTATCAAAAAACCTAATTAAAGCGGGATATTTGCCTAATAATAAAAAAGAAATTCTTTTCTCCTTAACACCCTTAGGCAAAGAACTCTTTGAGTTACATGAAAGACTGCATCAGGAAATAAACAAAAATGTCGTTCGTTTTTTTCAAAAGTATGATGTTAATGAATTACAAGTTCTTTCACGTTTTATACGCGATGCTTCAGTAACTTCTTGGGTTCAACTTGGAACTGAACAGGATGATTAGGAGAACTAAAAAACCAACACTGTAAGCTATTTTATGCAGTGTTGGTTTTTTAAAATGAATAAGTCGAACAGCTCCAATGTTTAGTGCCAGACCTTTTATTCCCCTTCCATCCTACCTTTTGCAGCTCCTTGGCTAGTAGTATATTAAAAATCCCGTGTCCTACAAGAACTACGGATTGATGTTTTTCCGCATATTCTATTATTATTTCCGATGCCCTTTTTGCCCTTTCTTTTGCACTTTTAAAGGACTCACACTGACTTGAATAACCACTATACCATAAGCATCTCATTATGACAGACCATATGCCGGGATATAATTTTATGATGCGAAATTTCCTTAGAGGGATAGGTAGCTCGGCCTCTCGGAAGACTGGGTCGATAAGCGTTTTTATTTGTGGGTTTAATAATTTTGCAGACTCTATGGCCCTTTTTAAATCACTAGTAAAAATAACTTTTGCATTAGCTATTTTTTCTATAGTATGGAAGGGAAAAGAGGCTACCGCAAGTACACCGTGATCATCATACTTTTGAATCCAATTTCTATATTCCTCACAAGTTATTCGCTTATTTTCCTTCAATGTTGATTTTTCATGCCTTATCAATGAGATTTCCATTTTATATCTCCTTAGAAACTTTTTGAAATTTTTTCTCCGCTTACCAAATATCTTTAATTCTCCCCACCAAGCCTTTTCTCCTTCCATTTAAATATCCAAGTACCTCCCTATAGTGGGTAATATACTATCTTCATTTTTTTAACAAAAGGAAGGAATATATCAAATTATGTTGAATGTAAAAATTTATGAAATGAACTGGGATTGAATATTTCATGGAGGTGGTTTCCCAAATGTCAATACTCGAGGTCAATAATATCCAAAAGTCTTATGGAAAAGAGAATGTTCTAGATAACGTATCTTTCGAAATAACTAGGCCAAGTATCATCGCATTAGTTGGTCCAAATGGTTCGGGAAAATCGACGTTGTTGAATATTATTACAAATATTTTAAAAGCGGATGGCGGGTATGTGAAAGTTCTAGGCAAGCCCAGTACAGATCCGAAAATTTTCAAAGAAATGTCGTTTATGCAGGATAATTCCGTTTTATACGATTATTTAACCGGATATGATCATCTTCAGTTTGTGGCGGATGTTCAATCCCTTCCAAAGGAGAGGATTATAGAGACAGCGAAGTTGATTGGGAATGAACCATACTTACATAAAAGGGTGAAAAATTATTCTCTTGGAATGAAACAGCATCTGCTTTTGGCGTTGGCAATTGTGAATCTGCCAAAGCTGCTTATACTTGATGAACCGTTGAATGGCTTGGATCCAACTAGTGCCATCAGAGTTCGAGAACTTTTACTAAAATTATATAATGATGGAACCACTATTTTGTTATCTTCCCACAACTTAGGGGAGATTGATAGGGTTACGTCGAATATCCTATTTTTGAAAAAGGGGAAACTCATAGAGGAAGACCTTTCCCTATTTGAAAATATCGTCTATCACATAAAGGTTGATAAGAAAAAACAAGCTCTTCATATTTTACAAAATCAGCATATTCCCGCAACAATCGAAAAAAATCAATTAAAGGTAGGAATAGGTAACTCGTCTATTCAAAAGGTACTACAACTCTTATATGCAGAACAAATTCAGTTTATCGATATAGAAAAACGAGTAATAGGTTCTGAAGATAGATATCAGCAAATATTTGGTAAAAAAGGGGAACAGAATGAAACTGTTAAAGTTTGAGATAAAAAAGAACTGGCGTCGTAAAAAGTTTATGGTTCTCTTCCTCATTATCATGCTTAGTGTGTCAGGTCTATTTTTCCGTAATACGCTTATGCAGGACAAAATCGGCGAAAACCTAATTACCAACAGTAACATTCAAGAAATCCATGATTTACTTAACGAAGCAAAAGCAGAAATACAGAATACTCCAAAGGATTCTTCTTTGCAATCACGTTATGAAACCTTGGTTAATATAGAGGTCGCCATTCAGGATTTGCAGAATGCCATTAAGTCAAAAGATTGGAAGTCGTATCCTAAAAGGGAGTATGCCTTTCTTAAAATATTGAACTCTTATCTCGAATCAGGAGGTCAGTTTCATTCATATGATCCTGAAAAGTTAAAGCGAAATATAGAAAGAGATAAACTTCTTATAAAGGAACACTTAGCTTACGAAGATGAAAATTATTCACTAGCTGCCGCAAACTTTACAAGAATAGCTGCTACTTTCACCTTGGGTTTCTTCGGAGTTTTACTCTTTGTATTCTTTTTAGGTGATCAACTAAGTGAAGAGATGGAGAATCAGACGATTCGAACCTTGTATACGCAACCTTTGCAAAAGTGGAGAATTTTGGGGAGCAAATATGCTAGTATGCTTATTTCGGTGATATGGAGTATTCTAATTCTGCTTTTAGGATGTTTCGTTGTTCCCTTGATTTTCAATGGAGGAAGAGGCAGTTTTAGCTATCCCCAATTAATTATCCATGCAAATGGTTTCTATTATATCACTACAGGTAAGTACATTCTGGAGCTTCTCCTTTTATTTTTTGGAAGTGTTTGTTTTGCTTTTAGCCTTGTCCTGTTATTAAGTACTATATTTAAAAATCGTTTTAGTATGCTTTTAGTTTCTTTAATGGTCCTTTCAGGTGGCTATTTTATCACATATCAAGCGGAAACATTACAAACTGTGTACAATCCATTTTTTTACCTTAATTATACTAAGTTAATTGAAAGACCCGATACTTTAGGAAACTTTGCAAATATCTGGGTCCCCTTTACCTATTCTTTTGTAACTATCATGTTATGCTGCTTTTTATTAGGGAAGGAACATTTTATAAAATTGGAGTCACCTTCTAGACGTCCGTTCAGTAAAGGGCGTATTACAGCTGCTTCCAAAGGTTTTTCAGCGCTGCTTTTATTTGAATGGCGAAAATCTTGGCGGCAAGGATATTTGAATAAAACTGTTTTGATCCTTTTAATTTCTTTTATTGTCGGTTATGTTTTTTTATCATTTCAAACTGGACATAAGGAAGAGGAATTTATCGGGAGTATGAAGACCGACATTGCGGCAAGGGAAAAATTCAAAATCACATCCTCCAAGTATATCGAAGAACAGCAAAACATAATCAATCAGCTAAAAAAGAAAGGATCCAACTTAACTAAAGAAGAACAGGCGTCGCTTGATCTAGCTAAAAGCAAAATATCAGGTAGACAAACTGGCCTTAAATTAGAAAAAATGTTGTTAAAAAAACAGAAAGATGCATTAGCTGCGTATCAAAAAAGAGATTGGCAGGCATTTTATAAATATTGGATCTACGATAATCAGCTTTGGAACGGAGAAATCAAACTTGAAAACACAGGATATATTCGATCTTTAAGTTTCTTTACCTATAGTGCAAGTATTAAAGAAAAAGAAATATTGGCGAAGCAAAATTTAAAGCCTGCCTTTCCATCTGATAAACTGTCCACGATCTACGATAAGGGCTATTTTAACTCTAAGTTAGATTGGGCGGAATTTAAAAACGAACAGAAAAAAGTGGATAATACAGGATTATTCTATTTGAATATTTTTTATCAAAACTTCCTTTATGTTGTTCCATGGGGAATCTTACTCTTTCTGTTGGGTATGGGGCTAACAGCAGAACAAGGAAAAAAACGAACACTCCACTTTTTAATGACCCAACCAATAGCGAGAACAGGAGTTTTATTAGCGAAATATGTTCACCCTATTCTTTTATCGATTGGAATCGGCATTGGATTAATTGCTTTTATGCTTTTGATTGGAACAGTGGGAAATCGCTTCGGAGACTGGACATTTCCTGTTTTGCATTACGACACAGCTGATATGACGAAGGCAAAACATTATAGCGGGTACATTGCACAAGAAGGAAGCTATCATTTTATAAAAATGGGAGATTATCTATTACAAACAAGTCTGCTATTTTTAGTCGGACTGTTATTTTTAATCATTATTGCTGTGTTTCTCTCCATATTTATTCGGAACCATATTATATCGATAATCACAACTCTAATATTAGCATTAGGCGGTTATTTTGTTAGCACCACTATTTTAAGTTCATCCATAGCCCATTTATCGCCATTTACGTACTTAAATATAGGGAAAATCACAAATGGAGAATTGGCGGCAATATTAAATAATAGTTCCATTGAACCTTGGACTGGTTTTTGGATTATATTAGGAAGCTCTGTTCTATTGTTCGGAATCGGATTGGTTAGTTTTAAAAAGGAAACAAATAAGTGGCCAAAGAAATCGATTAAGAGCGAATTAGGAAGGAATACACACTTAAAGGAGATGCATTGATCTATTCCGTCTCGGAGATTCCATATTTTATTAGTAAAATCTCCTTTCGTTTTTTGATAATTGCTTGGAAGCCCCACTTTTATTAACGAAAGGAGATTTTTCACTTACAGACATTAGCATAACACCTAGTAGATTATACTTGATTACAAAGTATGCTCAAATCTTTTACTATAAATCCTGAGACAACCTCACCATATCTATAACTTGAATTCCATTTTCATAAATTTCTTCATCATAATGTCTAATAAAAAAATCCTTGTCGATGCTAGCCATTCGAAAACCGCATTTTTGATAGAGTAACAGTTGGCCGACACTTGAATTTGCAGTACCAATTTCAAGTGTTTTATAGCCTAGCTCCTTTGCCCTCTTTATTGCATCATTTACTAGTTTCTTACCAATTCCTTTTCCTTGAAAATTTTCATCAACCGCTATATTCACAATCTCTATTGTGTCTGGTCGTGTCGGTAGTAAAACATACTCACCGATGATGTTCCCATCCTCTTCCGCAACAAAGCATTCACCCCGAGAAAAATAATCCTCCACTAGTTTCCGTGATGGATCTGCTAATAAAAGTAATTCCAGCGGGCATTGCTCATCAGGTCTTAATTTTCGTATTTTCATGATTTCACTCCTCGAAGCTCAATACTTTATTATTCGTCATTTATTTTCTCCTTACCTTTAATTTTACATTTTTATTGTGATATGTTATATTACCCAATGAACCAATCATCCTACAAATTTGAGGTGCAATATGGATATCGCAAAAACAAACCGATTATCGCTTGTCGAACAAATCGTTTCTCAGATAGAATCACTCATTGAATCTGGTGCATGGCCAGTAGGTAGCCGTATTCCTCCAGAATTAGATTTAATGCAGCAACTGGATGTAAGCCGCAATACTTTAAGGGAGGCAATTCGAGCTCTCGTTCATGCAGGACTTCTTCAAACAAAACAAGGCAGTGGTACATATGTATGTTCATCCAGTACACTTGGAGCGGCACTGCAAAAGCGGTTACAAAAGGCTAATCTTATAGAAATACTGGAAGTTCGTCATGCCTTAGAAAGGGAAGCTGCACGGCTAGCGGCCATCAGAAGAAATAAGGAAGATCTAGAAAACATTCAAACACATCTTGAAGCATGCCGGGAAGCAGCGGAGAAAAATGATAGCAAGAAATATGTGGAAGCGGATATTCAATTGCATAAAGCGATTGTGATTGCTGCCCACAACAGCATGCTAGTGGATCTATACGAGCAAATGTCCGCGCCTTTACAGCAATCCATCCATAACCTATCGGAACTGACTTGCCATTCAGATTTTCATCATCAAGTTCATCGGAAATTAGTAATGGCAATTATTGAGCAAAACACCGATCAAGCAGCAGAGGCTGTTAATGAATACATTGAACAATTTATTGAATCTTTAACGTAAGAAATCGGAGGTATTATCTTGAACATTCAACCAGAAGCCATACAACAAGAACAATTGAAAGTGGATGTAAAACCAAAATTATTATTACTTATTATTGGTATCATTTTTATTGGAGCGAATTTAAGGGCTCCATTAACATCAGTCGGACCGTTAGTACCTTCCATTCGTGAAAGTTTAGGGATATCAAGTACACTCGCTGGAGCTTTAACAACGGTTCCATTACTTGCCTTTGCACTATTGTCTCCATTTGCTCCAAAATTAGCGAGACGCTATGGAATGGAAGCGGTGCTTTTTTTCTCACTAATTTTACTTACCATAGGAATCGTTTTACGCCCCCTTTCAGGAGTAGGAACGCTATTTACCGGTACGATTTTTCTTGGTTTGGCCATCGCTATTGGGAATGTATTAGTCCCAAGCATTATCAAGCAAAAGTTCCCACAAAATGTAGGAATTATGACGGGAATATACTCTGTTTCTATGAATCTATGCGGGGCAATTGCATCGGGACTTAGTATTCCGATTTCATCTAAATCGGGATTTGGGTGGCAAGGCTCCCTTGGATACTGGGGGATTATTTCGATCATTGCGATTCTATTTTGGATTCCTCAAATTCGTTCAACCCGAAAGCAAGACATACGGGTAACTGAAAAATCACCAACGGTAAACATATGGAAATCTAGATTGGCATGGCAAATAACAATCTTCATGGGACTGCAGTCTTTAATCTTTTACACCATTGTTGCGTGGCTGCCTGAAATTCTGCAACAGCAAGGACAAAGCTCCAGTACAGCTGGTTGGATGCTGTCCTTAATGCAGTTTGCCGTTCTTCCATTTACCTTTATCGTCCCAATAATAGCTGGACGCATGAAAAACCAATGCTTGCTTGTCACGATTACTTCTCTTTTATTTATTATTGGCATGATTGGTATTCTCTTTGGAAATCTCGCTCTTATCCCAGTGTCTGTAATATTGTTAGGTATTGGAGGAGGGTGTGCTTTTAGCTTAGCCATGATGTTCTTTAGTCTCCGTACCCAAAACTCTTATCAAGCAGCTGAATTATCCGGGATGGCACAGTCCTTTGGATACCTTCTTGCAGCTGTTGGTCCAATCCTTTTTGGAGTGCTGCATGATATCACGCACAATTGGACAGTTCCTTTATGGATGCTCGTTATTGCTTCCGTGCTGATTTTTATATCAGGTATTGGTGCTGGGAGAAATAAATATATTGCGGAAAAATAAAGTGGGATGGCTTATTGGCCATCCTGTTTGTTTTTCAAATTTTTCCATAAAACAAATTGAGATCGATCTCTAGGCAAATCGTTCTTTACAATCGCTCTAAAGGACATCTCACTTTGTTTCTCATGGCAACTTGTTCTTTATAACCTCTCTAAAAGGTATCTCACTCTGTTTCTCATGGGAACTTGTCCTTTACAACCTCTCTAAAGGACATCTCACTCTAATTTTCATGGCAAACTGTCCTTTATAACCTCTCTAAAGGACATCTTACTCTAATTTTCATGGCAAACTGTCCTTTACAACCTCTCTAAAGGACATCTCGCTCTATTTCTTATGGTAAACTGTCCTTTACAACCTCTCCAAAGGACATCTTACTCTAATTTTCATGGCAACTTGTCCTTTACAACCATTCTAATCTCATTCTAAAAATATTGTTAAACCATGAAAAAGCGAGATGACTTAAATGCTTCATTACCAATCATCTCGCTTTTAATTCATTTATTATCCAAACTCAGTTCCGTCGATATTTTCTCCTTTACAAGAACTTCATACCCAATTCCTTTACACGTTTTCGAAAGACGTTCTACGGTTAAATTTATTTGGTCATTTGCCCTCTAACCACCTCGATTGTATTTAAGCAAGTAATCTTTTAGAATACACCACCGGAGCTTCTATACATTTGCCATCCCCAAAAATCGTTTCTATCAACGCTACTTCTGTTATCCGTGCATGGATGGTGCTTATATTCTGAGTGCAATATGCGAATGCCTCACTCAATTTTTTGTGGGATAGCCGATTGGCTATTGTGCAATGTGGTATCCATTTTCCTGGTAAGTAGAGAGATTCATGATTATCATTGAATTTTTTAAAATGGTCGTGGTGATTTCTATGAAGTTTGGACAGTGATGCTGACATCGTTGGGGATAAAAACAATGTTCCTGAGTTTAAAAAGGTTCCTAATGTATTGAATGTAATTTCCACCTGTGGAGCAGAACCATAGAATTGATCCATCATTTGGATAAACTCACCTTGATCCAGCTGATTATAGCTTGCGATGGTAATATGCGGCTTTCTTCCCACTATTTCCTCAGCATAAAAGGAAATCGATTGTTGGCTGAACTCCTTCCAAATCTCTTTTACTAATGCTTCTGTTTCCTTGTCCAATAATGCAATAAATCCGTACATGTTAATCTCCTTTCCACTCATCCGCTACAATCCTATCCCCATGACTATGAGGTTGTGAGATAACTAAAAACTCCACTTCACTAGAAGATTCATTCTTCATTTGATGTGTAATAAGAGGTGGAACCTTCACCCATATTTATGATTGTTCGTTCTCCATTTTGTTCCAAAATTGCTGTACCGGAGACAACATAGAAAAATTGCCGAGAATGCTGATGATAATGCAGAACTTCCGATGTATGAGGGAGCATTCTTTCTTGAATGACACTTAGATCTTTATTCTTCACTAAGTGCCATCCGTCACATTGCTCTCCCCATACATAATGTTCTGCGTTGTATTTACTAATTTTCACTGTCACCATTCCTTCATTACAGTTTAACGGACAAAATCAATTGCTCTCCAATTCTCCCCATTTTTCTCCGTCCAGTGTCTGTAAAACCAACCTTCTCATATAATTTTTGTGCTGGAATATTTTTTTTATTTACAGCTAAAACAATCTCATTACATTGTGGAAATTCTTGCTGAACAAAGTCATTTAATTGTTTCATGCCTTTCTGGGCAAATCCTTTTCCTTGATGTGCATGATTAATAGAAAGCGCTGTTAATAACATAGCATTTGGATTATCCGTATATTCCGCGACTCTTTCACTAGAATGTAGTACAAAGAAGCCTACTGGTTCATTTTGGTTTATAATAACGATTGGAAACCGTCGATCCGATGACTCCAGCATTTCGAATGGCAATGCAGTGAATTGTACTTGATCTTGTGGTAAATGGAAATTTCTCAGTTCCTTTAAATACTTTGGTTGATAGTGTTCCAAACTTGTGTCCATAAAATCCTCCTGTTGCGTTTTACTTAAATATAAGATCTATAGTACCTTTCCCTTGTGAATAAGAAACATTTGCCTTAGCCCCATTCACTAAAATCATTTGCGGGGGAACATGTCCAATATCAGCATCATATATTACAGGAATATCCATATCATCAAATGCATTATGTAAAGCATCTACTATTGTAAAATCTTTTACGTCGGAATATCCTGCTGGTCTTCCAATCAAAATCCCGTTGGCTTTATGAAACCATCCGTTCATTTTCATTTGCCATAGATGGCGATATATTTCAGCCGCATTCATTTCACAGCTTTCCAGGTACCAAACGATGCCCGTATCATGGCAATACTCTTCAACAAACTGTGAAACAGGTGCATAAGGAGTTCCAATAAGAGTGGAAATCGTATCTAAACAGCCTCCTAGTAATCTACCAGAGAATTGAGTTGACTCGGCTGAATTTAGCGACTTCCAAACAGTCGCCGTATCCAAATTGAAACCTTTATTTAGGTCATCTCCCCAAGTAGATTGGTAGAAACTAGAGGAAGTTTGTGAAATCGTTTCCCCTGGACGATTGCTCAATACATCGACCCACTTCTCCGTCAATGAATCTAACTTATTTGCACATAGATCAAAGAAACTGTTACCATGTGCAGATGCAGTTCCTGTCAACAATGTGTATGCAAAAATAAAGGTACTGATATCAGAAAAGCCGAGAATCCATTTTGGATTAGTGGATCTAATCTCCTCCCAATCTAGTAATGGCAGAATATCCATTAAAAATTCACCGCCCCAAGGTGGAATAATCGCCTTTACTTGGTCATCCAGTAAAAATTGTTGAAGTTCCTTTGCACGAATCTCTTTCGAAGCACTGACACTTTTTTCATTTGTCCAAACAGTATCTGCAATAACAACTTTAAAACCTAATTGCTCAACATTTCTTTTGGCATCCATAAAATAGCGGTGCATTGGCTCTTCTACACCACTTGACGGTGCAATGACCGCAATGGTATCACCTTTTTCGAGATTTTTAGGATAGCAAATTGATTTATCCATTTGAATTCCTCCTATTTCAACAAGTGTCTTTTCTTAACTATTTTGGTTTTTAGACGAAAATCTTTTTTCGGACTAAAAATAAACAACCTTTTGAAAAAAAGCTGCCCCAAAACCAAATGAAGATTAGATTTTAAAACAAATCGTGTAATATCCCCTCAATCATCATCCGTATTTCACAAGAACATGCCAAAGCTGTTTCAAATGTTGAAATGTTTCCTCAGGCGTTCCCCAATCCCCCCAAAGTTCTGAATTATGGTAGAAAGAAGCAGCGGCATTTCCTATCGTAAAAGCATCGAGTAAACCGGGAGTGTGAGCATAATATTCATCTAGGCGCTTTGCAAGCGGCAGCATCGCAGGTCCTCGAAAATCAGCGGGTACAGAGGAAGTGGCTAATCGAAAACCGGGATTCCACCAAAGAGTAATGGAATACTTTGCACAGAGTTCCTCCATGAAAACACCAAATTGTGTTTCCTTAAAGGATGGGTCCGCTACCAATACCTCAACATCTTTAGAAAGGTCAATATCACCATGGATTTGTGCCTCAATATAATCATCTAACGAGCGTCCTAATTTTCCTAGTTGCTCACCACACGATGGAAGGGTAAGAAGTTGCTTTACCAAATTAGGAGTATCCATCTCTGATTTACCAAGGGCCTCGTGATTTGTTTCAGAAGCTTCCAATAATGCAGCAAGGATTGGCTCAAATGCATCTATTGTTCCGATAACATCAGGTCCTGTATGACTGTCTCCAAATGTAAAGGTACACCGCTCTACTATATGTGGTTTCAATCGAAAATGGCATGAACCAAAACGCGGTGAAGCACCATCCACATAATTCATTAAGTTCAAACCGCCATACTTCGGACGTTCCATATTTCTTACGGATAGATTTTGATAGGCTCCACCGAACAAAATATCTTCCCACAGGTCCCGGTCGCCTCCAGCAAATGATGTCTTACTTCCGTTTGTAACCTGGGTTACAAATTGACTGTAATACATTCCATCTTCTATAAAACACTCGATAATCGTACGACCATTTGAAAGTATTCGATCAGGATGAAAATTGAGCGTCACTCTACCATGAGTGCGAATGGTACACAATAACTCCTCAATAGACAATATTATTTGGTTACGGTTTAAAATATCTTTAATCTTTTCAATAGATAGGCTCCGAGACTCTCTCGCTTTCGATCTCACATAGTCAATCGCAAAGGATTGGGCAGGTGTTAATGCCATATTGAGTCCTCCTTCCAATCTATCTTAAAGGTGCACCATACACGACATGCCAATGCAGATGTTTGGAATCCTGATAGTTTCCTATATTCGTAATGACTCTGCATGCACCGTTCTCTTCTGTTACCTTTGCAGCAACTTTTTTAATGACATCGAATAACTCCAGGAGTAATTCGTTATCTTCATCTTGAAGTGTGATAAGCGATGGAATATGCTTTTTCGGTATCGTCACGATATGAACAGGATAAAAAGGCTTTGTATGATAATAAGCTAAAACATTTTCCGTCTCCATTACCTTGTTTACTGCTGTTTTTCCGCTTAGTACTTCTTCACAGTAAAAATCCGCTGTCATAAGGACACCCCTTTTTAGAAATATTTTATATGCGGACTCAGAATCCGTTATTTTTATGAAATTCCCTTAATTTAAAGGCTGAGCGGACACTGAGTCCGTTATTTGTGAAAAAACACTGTGAAAACACTGCTTTTTAACTAAATAACGGATCCCATGTCCGCAAAAAGGTTGAAATAGGCAATTTTGTCACAGATAGCGGAACCAGTGTCCACAAAGATCAAGAATTAAACTACTTTATCCAATCTGTTTTCAGAATTGAAAACACAGAGGCGTCGTAGGAAACTCCTCCTTGAAATAAATATCCTCTGAGTAGTCCCTCTTTTTGAAATCCCAATTTTAATAAAAGATTGGATGATGCTTTGTTTTCCGGGAAGGTAACGGCACCGATTCGATATAAATCCAATTCTTCAAAGCTGTATTGCAGGACTGCTTTTACGGCCTCCGAAACCAGTCCTTTTCGCCAAAAATTCGGATGCAGCTCATAGCCAATTTCCGCTCGTTTTCCCATTAAAACAAGATTATTTAATCCTACACTTCCTATGTATTCACCTGTTTCTTTTAAAATCATACCCCAGCGAATCCCACGTTTTTCAGCAAAATTCTTGGAAAAGGATTGGACCATTTTTTGAGCATGTTCTACTTCACGTAAAGGCATCATGCCGTAATATTGCGTTACTTCTTCTTGTGAAAAAATGTCATAGACTGCCCCAACATATTCTTCTGTTATTTCCGTAAGTTGTAGCCTCTCTGTTTCTAAAATAGGAAATGACATACGAACACCTCATTTATTTAAGATACCGCATCAAATGCAGTTGGATACTTTAACTTTCCTTTAATGTTCTTGAGAGAATTTGCTTTCTGCTCGATCGCCATAAAATATGGATCCTTCACTGGAAAAGGACATTCAATTCCAAAAGATGATTGGGAAGGAACGAAGCCAAATTTAGGATAAAAATCTGGGTGTCCAAGCACAAATACATGCGGATAACCAAGTTCGCTACAAGCCTGCAAACCTTCCTTTACAAGTGCCGAGCCAATTCCAACTCCTTGATATCCCGGTTTTACCGCCATTGGCGCAAGCGCGATGGTGGGAATCTCGCCATCATTTGTTGTGATGAAAACTGGGCTAAACAATATATGTCCAACGATTTCTCCCTCATTTACTGCAACAAGAGAAAGTTCCTTTATAAATAAATCGCTTTTCCGGATAGCTTCAATTAAATTTGCTTCATTTGGTTTATTACCGAAAGCAAGATAATTTACCAAGCGAATTCCTTCATAATCAGCAGGCATTTCCGCGCGAATGATGTATTCATAAGCCAATTTCGGTCCCTCCTTTGATTGTAAAAATCTTACTACAATTACCGTTGTGTGTATAGCGAATATTATAAACAAAATAATATTTTGCGAATTTTAAAATTCCGAATTGAACATGTGGAAAATAAATGAAATAATGAAACGAAATAAATTTGGAGGAGATTAAATGATTGACCTTAGTTACTTGAATTTTGCTGACCATTAACAGTGTATCCGAGGGCCCACGATATAAAAGTTTGATTACACAAAAACAGTTTAGCTTTTTTATCCCTGATGGTTTATTGGGGATCTATTATTTATGGGAATATATCGAATAGAGGAAAACTAAATAATAAATTTATGAGCTCAGGAGTATATTCCTGAGCTCATTTTATAAGAAAATCAAAATATCTTAGTTGTATCGTTCAAACAGAAATGATAAACAGCATCCACTTGAAAGAACAATCCATCAAATTCCCCCACGTCTTTAATAATGAGCGATCCATCCTTTTCAACCGGTTTTTCCTCAAGTATGACATGGAGTTTAGATATATCCCGGCTATTTTCATTAGTGTAAGCGACAACCGGCTGTTGAAATAGATATTCTTTATCGTTCACTTTTACTTTCAAAAAGTTTTTGTGTAATAGTTTATTTTCACTTTTTACGATATTCATAGGGTCAATTAAAGCAGCTTTCATATTTCCTTCCAAAACAAGGTGGTAGCCTTTTTCCACTTGAAACTTTTCAAATTCTGCTTCCTTATTGCCTTTAACGATTTTTACAATTGATTTCGTTTCGTCCGAAATGATTACTTTATCTATTTGCTGGATTTTATGATTGACGTTATTTTTTAATAAATCATATAAAGTTTGATTGGACTCGAAAAAATTTTCCTTCCAATCAGGTGAAATTTCATCCAACAGCAGACTGAGAAACAATCCGGAACCACAGCAACTTCTTCTTAAGTGCATACTAGCATCTTTTTTATTTAATAGATGACGACTATATTTTTCTATTACTTTCTCATATGTCAGCGGACTTTTCTCAGAGTATGCTTTCAATTCTACATACCAAGCTGGTCCTTCAACTGTTTCTAAATTGGTTTCATATAGGATATACTCGCCAATGAGACTCATCCTTTTTTCCCTTAGTGCAACGAAATTCTGAAGATGTTCTACTCGGATTTCCCCTGTTCCTACGACCGCATGATAAAGATGAAATCTTTCCTGATTCCTTAGCTCCACATTCTCCTCTATTAGTGGATACGATATTCCCAGCATTTCGTCAGGAAATCGTTTTTCCTCTTTGACATATTGAAATCCATGAAATAATTCATGGGAAAGGATGGAGTATAAGCTTTCCATATCCTCATAGCGTTCGACACAAGTAATGGCGGTTGGATAATCTTCAAACAGTATGATGGTGTCCCCCAGAAATTGTTCATCCCATGGCAGAACTTGTTGCTTGAACTTCGGATGACGGTACAGATGAACCTTTTCTTGATCATAGAGCGCAAAAGCAACTGCCTCGAATCCAGGCCAGTGCTGGGACAAGTTTATTATATCCTCCGCCAATTTATCGTAGGTATCTTTCGTTTTCAAAGAGTTTTCCTTCCATTGAAAATAAGTTTCTTCATGATTTTTTTGTAAAAATAAAGACTTCGGATAAGGTAAAGCAAGCTCTGGCATTTGTTCTGCATCAAAGTAGCGTAACTCAGTCGTTTCGCTATCAACTGGGTTTAGCTCGACATCTTTAACGTCACACTCAAAAAGAAATACATTATATTCGACTTTATGACCATTCGGATATTGGTATCGAAAATCCTCCCCGCCAAACACTCCTAATAGCTTTTTCGGAACTACATGCAGTCCTGTTTCCTCCCATACCTCACGAACAACTGCTTTTGCAGGTGCTTCACCAGGTTCGATTGCTCCGGCAGGGAGACTCCACTTTTCCCCGTTCCCTTTGTTTTGAAATAAGATCTCTCCCGTTTCATTTCGAACAATTGCCGCCACACTTGGCATGAAGATTAATTCGTTCCCTACCTTTTCCCTAAGCTTCTTATAATAATCGGACATTCCCATTTGCCACATCTCACTAAAAATATTTATAGTAAGATTCCTTCTCTGATTTCAGACGACATCCATTACTTCTGAAAACATGTTGCATTTTTATATTTGTTGAATGGGTGCCTCCAATATAATACGTGGCACCCATTTCTTTTAGAAAACGTAACGATTGTTTATGAAGAATAGAACTTAGACCCTTTCCCCGCACTTCAGGAATGATTCCAAAATAAAATAGCCTGCCTTCATTCATTGTTCTTGGCTCTATATGGGGGATAGTTACACCAATTGGTTTTCCTTCTTTTATAAAAACACAACATGAAGTTCTCCAATTATCCCCTAATTCTGTTTTTACAGAATCAAGATGCTGATCCATTGTAAAAGTAGAAGGTTTGTTATCAGAAAAAAGCATGCTCTGTTCCCAAATATTCTTGAATTCATCTTCCGAAAGCTCATCCTCTAGAAACTTCCATTGAAAAACAGAAGGATATTCATCTATGTTCTCTAGCTCTTTTGTATATTCCACAATGGATGATCTATGTTGAAATCCATTGGTTAAGAGGATATTCGAATAGTCATTGTTCGATTTTTGAATCAGTACAGCTATATAATTTAATTTATTGATTTCCCCAGCTGTTACCAGATCACTTATTTTTTCTTTAAAATCTGGACACGGTTGTTGCGCCTCATTTTCCTCTAACGCAATATATCGAGGTAGACCGTTCAACACTTTAAATGTTCCTTGAAAAAGTTTTTCTATATTTGATATGATAAGCAATGTTTATCAGCCTCTCGTTGTATTCCTTTAAACTATTCTATTCTCTTAATAAAATTTCCTTTATATTCGTTTTCTCAAATGGTTAGGCGTTGCTATTTCGATCGTTCACTTTACGTTTTCCGTACGAGATAGGTGAGTTTCTCCTATTCTTTGGAGATTTCCTCTAAAAGTTGGGAGCGTTCTTCCCTTTTTTCGGTGTTCTCATCCACTTCTTCGGAGGTATCACCCTGGTTAGGCGTTTCCTTCTATTTTTTCGGAGATTTCCTCTAAATGTTGGGAGATTTCTTCCCTTTTTCCGGTGTTCTCATCAACTTCTTGGGAGCTTTCACACGGCTTAGGCGTTTCCTTCTATTTTTTCGGAGATTTTCCTCTAAAAGTCGGGAATTTTCTTCCCTTTTTTCGGTGTTCTCACCCATTTCTTCGGAGCTTTCACCAGAAATTTTCCTCCACCTAATTGAGTTCATCATCTCCACCCAGTACCCAAACTATTTACCCAAAAATCCAAAAACATGTTTACCACAAAAATATTTAGGGTAAAGATACACTGGAGGTGAGTGTGAGCATTGATAGAATTTAAAAATGTTTCCAAACAATACGATGGTGGCTATTTGGCCATTAAGAATTTGAATTTCACGATCAAGAACAATGAGTTGCTTGTTCTAATTGGTCCCAGTGGATGTGGTAAAACAACCACGATGAAGATGATTAATCGAATTATCGAACCGACCAATGGCGAAATAACCATCAACGGAGAAAGCATTAAAAAACAAAATCCAGTAAATCTCAGACGAAATATTGGTTACGTTATTCAGCAAATTGGGTTGATGCCACATATGACGATCAGGGAAAATGTTGCCTTAGTTCCGAAGCTGAAAAAGTGGGATGAAGCGGAGTACAAGGACAAGGTAGATGAGCTCATGAAGATGGTTGGACTTGATCCAAATGAATTAGGAGATCGCTTTCCAGATGAATTATCTGGCGGGCAGCAGCAACGAATCGGGGTTATCCGAGCATTAGCAGCAGATCCAGACATCATTTTAATGGATGAGCCATTCAGTGCGCTCGACCCAATCAGTCGCGAACAGTTACAGGAAGAGTTAGTCAAACTGCAGCAGGAAATTAAGAAAACGATTGTCTTTGTTACACATGATATGGATGAGGCATTAAAGATTGCCGACCGCATTTGTATTATGAAAGATGGGGAAATCATTCAAATGGACCGGCCAGAAATGATATTAAGGCATCCAGCAAATGAATTTGTACGACAATTTATTGGTGAAGATCGCTTGCAGGACTCCACTATCCTTCCTGAAATTGAACAACTCATGGTTCCCCCAATCACTGCTTATCCTTCACGAGGAATTGCTGAAGCAGTAAAAATCATGCGTCAAAAACGAGTGGATAATTTATTAATTGTGGATACAGAGCACAACTATTATGGAATCGTCAATATTTGGGATATGCGACGTGCCTATGGAAATGAGCAATTAACTTTACTTGATCTTATTCAAAAAGATATTCCCACCATCACACCGAATGAAAACCCTGAAAAAGCTTTTCAACTAGTCAACGAATCACCATATGGTTTTGTACCTGTAATTGACCATAACGAAAAGGTTAGAGGGATTATTAATCGGTCTAGTATTGTCAAATTTGTTGCCGATCGTTTTGACGATTCAATGGGAGGGATATAGATATTAATAGTTTATGGAATGAAATAAAAGATGTGTTTATCAATCGTTTACCTGAAGTTGGTAGTTTACTAGTAGAACATATTTATCTGTCATTAGTTTCTATTATTATCGCAATTGTGATTGCTGTTCCGCTTGGGATATTTCTAACTCGTCAGAAAAAAATCGCAGATATTGTCATTGGGATTACCGCCGCCTTGCAAACCATTCCAAGTCTTGCCCTGCTTGTTTTTCTAGTACCCTTCATCGGAACAGGTAAACCGCCTGCTATTATCGCATTAACGATCTATGGTTTATTGCCTATCCTTCGTAATACGTATTTAGGTATTGTTAATGTGGACAGCAGTACGGTGGAAGCAGGGATTGGTATGGGAATGACGAGCAGACAGGTTCTTTGGAAAATTGAGCTTCCCCTCGCTTTAAACGTTATTATGGGTGGTATTCGTACCGCAGCTGTTATGGTTGTTGGGGTAGCTACCATTGCAGGGTTAATTGGTGCCGGCGGTTTAGGAGATTTAATTTTCCGCGGTTTACAAACGTATAACTCCGGACTTATTATAGCTGGAGCACTGCCTTCTGCGTTAATCGCGATTTTATTCGATATGATATTGAAACGATTTGAAAATGCAGCAAAGCCAGGTACAAAAAAGAAAATCACCAAAACGAAAAAATGGATTGCTGCTACAATTGCTGCTGCCGTCCTCCTTACCGGAATTACGGTTGGAGTTGTAAAAGCGGTAAATAACAAAAATACAATTACCATTACTGGAAAAAGCTTTACGGAACAAGAGATTTTGGTCAATATCTATAAAGAATTAATCGAAAATCAAACGAATCTAAAAGTCGATAAACAGTCGTTCATCAGTGGCTCGGCTGGAGTTTTTCAAGGGTTAAAAAAGGGTGACTATGATATAACTGTTGAATATACAGGTACAGGATTAATGAATTACTTAAAAGAAGATATCGACTCAACCGATCCTGATAAAGTATACAATTATGTAAAAAAACGTTTTAAAGAGAAGTACAACATTATTTGGTTAGATCCAATTGGTTTTAATAACACTTATTCCCTAACAATTCGTAAAGAAGATGCGAAAAAGTGGAATGTAAAAACCATTTCTGATTTAACAGAAAAAGCACCGCAATTAACATTAGCTTCTGAACCGGAATTCTTGGAACGTGAAGATGGATATCCTGGTTTAAAAAAAGCATACGGGATTGAATTCAAGAAAACACAAGCAATGGATTCCGGGATCATTTATAGTGCAGCTAAAAATCATAAAGCAGATGTCATTGATGCCTACACAACTGATGGGCGAATACCAGCTTTTAATTTGCAAGTATTAGAGGATGATAAGCATGTTTTTCCTCCATATAATGCAGTACCGGTTGTAAGAGGTGAAGTTCTTAAGAAACATCCTGAACTAAAAAAAGTACTGAATTTACTTGCAGGAAAAATCACAGATAAAAAAATGCAGGAATTAAATGCCGAGGTAGATATTCATAAGAAAACGTATAAGGATGTTGCACATCAGTTTTTAGTTGACGACGGCCTATTAAAAAATTAAGTAGTAGGATCAGTGAAGAAGTGTCACTGGTCCTTTTTTATTTTCAATACAAAGCCTATTATTTATACGGATAAAATCTAGTTATCGTTTAGATAAAAAATACCATTGGTTTATTGCTTCATCAATAAAACAAAATATTTTTCATATTCCTAGCGTTTGTGTATCATATTTAAAATAAAGGTAATTTAAAAACCTAAAAGAAGGAAATCATATAGAAGAAACCAAGCAAGCATTCTATGACTACTATGCAAGTCACATGATTTGATTTTTTTAAAACAGATGATATAATATGTATAGTTAGTTACTTTTTGTAACCAAAGAAACATCAGGAGGGAATTTCAAATGAAAATAGTAGCACTAGTTGGAAGTAATCGTAAGGAATCTTATAATAAAAAGCTCGCGTTATATATGCAAAAGCGCTATCAAGGCAAATTGGATATTGAAATTCTGCCAATTGAAGAGCTTCCTATGTACAATCAAGATGATGAGCTTGATCCATCAAAAATTGTAAAAGAAATTAAAGATAAAGTGGTTGAAAGTGATGGTGTGCTAATGGTTACACCTGAATACAATCATTCCATTCCGGCTGTTTTAAAAAATGCGATTGATTGGTTTTCAAGAGTAGATCGAGTAATGGTAAACAAACCAGTAATGATTGCTGGCGGATCCGGTGGCGTATTAGGTACAGTGCGTGCTCAAATGCATCTTCGCCAAATCTTGAACTCACCTGGAGTTTCTGCACTTACTCTACCTGGAAACGAAGTATTTATCGGTGCAATTCAAAGCAAAATAGATGAAACAGGAAAATTGGTAGATGAAGCTACTATCCAATTTATCGATTCTGTAGTGGAAAATTATATTAACTGGATCGAGCAAACAAAAGGTTATTAATGAAATAAGAAGATCAAGCCCGTCAAGGTTTGATCTTTTATTTTATTCAATATAAATAAATAATTAACAACTGTCACACTGTGTCATATTATGTAATGCAACTGTAATTCCCCTGTGAAGACGTAGTCATGCAAAAACTTGTATAGTAGTTTTAGCAAATGACATCAGGAGGTATAACAGTATGTTTAAAAAAATCATCTCGACTGTAGTAATTGCATCTGCACTAATCTTTGGGGTTACAGCTAAAGGTCACAATGCTGAAGCTGCGTATTACAACACAAAGGCGATTGCTGTTGCCAAAAGTAATCTTGGTGTTCCTTATCGTTTTGGAGGAATAAGTCCAACTGGCTTCGATTGTTCCGGTCTTGTAAAATATTCATACGGAAAAGCAGGTATCAGCCTGCCTAGAACAGCTGGAGATATGTTTAGTAAAGGAACTCGTGCGAAAACATTGAAAGCAGGCGACTTAGTTTTCTTCTCTCAAAGTAAGGCTACTAAACCTTCACATGTCGGAATCTATCTCGGCAGTGGAAAATTTATTAACGCTTCTTCTTCTAAAGGTGTTTCTATTACAACATTGAGCAATCCATATTGGAAGCCACTTTATGTTGGAGCAAAACATATTTAATATAATGCTACTAAGCTTCGGTGAGGAACCGAAGCTTTTTTGTTTTGAATCTAAAGTGCTCCTACAATCACTCATACTTTATAAGCTTCATTTTAAAAGCTGAGCAATAACCTATTTCCTTAATCTTACACTATAATGACGTAACGATTTTGGTATCCCTTTTAACTCCAGCATTCCGCTATAAATCAAATGACGAATCCGATACTCTAAATAGGAATCCCCTATCGGTTCTTCTATTTCTCCCAAAATATGCCCAATCAATCTCCCAGCCTTAATAAATTCGTCATCCCCTTTTTCTCGGTGAAGTTCCTTTAAAGCTTTTAATATTAATGAATCAAAATAACCCTCAGATACTGTATGTATCTCTCCATCTATCCAAACTCGTAAAACACCCGTTGTATTAGAAAGTTTTTCCCATTCCCGTTGAAATTTCTCTCTTTCTGTTGAAGTTAAAGGAGCTGCTGCTTTTTCTTTTTCAAAAATAAATCTATAATGTCCAGGCGCCAATTCACCTGAATGATGTATATAGTGTTCTTCATTTTCAGGAGCTATTTTATAAACATGATACAGTTCAGTCGAGTTATGAAGAAAAATATCATTCGCTTTGTTCTTTAATAAATAAAGAATATAGCAAAGATAAGTTTGTTCTTCTGCATTATTGGCATACCAGATGTGGATAGGAGCACACTCTGGAATATCCTCTATCTCATAAAGCGCATTTGTAAAGTGATTTTCATACCAAGTATCATCGGAACCAAAATTAATATTTTCCAAAAGCCATTCATTTTGATTGGTACGACCTTTTTTATCTTCCAGATTCCAAATTGGGCCAATGTTAAAAAATCCAGGAAATCCAATAACCGTTTTTGGCCTTTCCAATCCTACTCTTAAGGATCCAGCAGCATGTTCCGAACTAACAAGGTGATATGCACCTGTATTTTCTATCCTGTTTTCCTTGCTTCGGGAAATATGGATTTGTTCGTTTATTTTTTCTATCATCATTTGAATGCCTTCTTGATGGAGAAAATAACCGCGGCCTTCCAGAGGGTTAGATTCTTCATGGTCGAACGTCTCAAATGATTCCCCATCTGCTAATTCATAAGTTTCCAACCTCTTAGCTTGACTTGAAGTTACATAACAAAGAACTCTTATTCTATATACAAATACAATGTTCGGTTCCGTGAAAAAATATATAGATGATCCATTTACCCTTGTTTTCACAATACTACCCCTTTTGTCGGAATTATCTTACAGTTACCTTAACATAAAATACAATAACTGTATAAAAAACCTTCTTATTTCTTCACATCCACAATCGTACTCTCGCCAAGAACGGTAATTTTCCACTTGCCTGGTTTATCAATATCGAGTTTCCCTGTATATCCTGTATAGGTGTCTCCAGTTGCATCATTAAAGGGAGCATCTTGAATATAAGGGAAACTTAGCACATGATCTTTGTCCTTATAATAGGAGGCTACCACAGTGATGATGGATTCTATACTCTCCCCTTTAACCTCCATGCTAATGTCCTTTGATAGTCCAACTTTCACATCATCTCTTGATAAATTAAATTGTGTATTTTCTGTTGTAATATTAGGAGCTTTCACATTCACTACAATAGATCCGTATGGATGGCCATCGATGGAAACGTCAATTTTCCACAAACCCTTTTCTGGAAAGGGCTTAAAGGTAGTCAATGCACTTGCATCTTCTCCATAAACTGGCCCTTGAAGCTCTGTTTCGTTGACGACAAATTTTTCACCTGTTCCTTCATGCGTGGCCGTTGCCTTTAATTTTTTGAATAATAATTTATCTGGCTCTCCCCAGACATACCAAAACATTTTGGCAACGGTTCGCGGATCTTTTGCAATAAATTTAGTGTCCAGAATCCCAATTCTCCCCTTTATTCCACGCACATCATTTTTTGAAACAATCTTTCCGTTTTTGTCCATTCGATCGAATGTAGGACTCACTTGCCAAGATTCTTTTTGCAATGGCTTCATTGTTTGAGAGGGCTTATTTGGGTGATGGGACACTAACAACAGAATAGGAATGAAAACAACTAAGCACATTGAGATAACAACGGTTAATTTTTTTAAAACGTTATTGTAATTTGGTCTTTTTCCATTCGCTTTAGCAGCAATTCGCAATTGGTTAAGGATTTTTTCTTGCTGAAGCGGTTGTAATTGATGAACTGGGAACGATCGTAAAAGCTTTAATTTGTACTCCTCCTCCTTATTGAATTCCATAATCCAGCCCCTCCCTCCATTCCTTTGATTGCAGTTGAAGCTTTTTTAGTGCACGGTGTAATGTTAAATTCACTTTATTTTTCGTCCAGCCTAAAACTTCAGCTGTTTCCGATACCGATAGATCCATGATTCCTCTTAAAATCAGGACGTCCCGGTACTTCTTTTTCATTTCGTTTATTGCTTTGTAGATTTGTTGGATTTCTTCTTTATGGATTAAATAGTCCTCTAGATTCAGTTGATTAGACGGGATGAGTTGTAAAATGTTGTCTGGTAGGTGAGGCAGCTTCTGTTTTCTGCGGTGATGATCAATGGCGATATGGCGAGCAATGGAGACTAACCATGTTTTCGGATCCGCTTTGCCTTCAAATTGATGAATGCCTTTTAGAGCTTTTAAAAAACACTCCTGAACAAGGTCTTCAACATCGGTGCTTTGCGTGTAATAAACCAAAAAGTGATAAATATAGGCGTTGTACTTGCGGAATAAATCTTCAATTATCCGTTCCTTATCCACTGAAGGTCCTCCCCTCCAAAAAACGCTATTTATTATTAGACGTTCGTGAGCATTGGAAATTTCATTTTAATTATAATTAGTATAAAAGATTAGTTGATAGAGAGGTAAGAAAAGCGGCATTTGCTAGTAGCATCTTGAATTCAGAGGACACCAGTTCCGTTATCTGTGACAAAATAGGGTTTTTCTCTCGGTTTGCGGACAGAGGTTCCGCTATTTAGTAAAAAAGCAGTGATTTTCTTGTGTTTTTCAGTGAATAACGGATTCTGTGTCCTCTAAGTCATTAAAATAGGGGCTTTTTATCAAAATAACGGATCCTGTGTCCGCTTAAAATTTTAGTCCCGCTGATTTCATTTGCTTGGAAACAACAACAGAATTCCAAGTAAAATAATAATAATAAATAAAGAGTTTTCAAATTTCCCTGCTGGTATTTTTTTATTAAAATATTTTCCTATTATAATAGCTAACAATATTGCTGGAATAGAGATGGAATAAAGAGTAAATACATCCTTAGTCCATAAGCCTCCTAGTGCATGCCCAGATACAACAAGAACACCTGATATTAAAAAATGAGCTTGTAATGTTCCCCTGAAACGCTCTGGATTCCAACGTCGTAATGTTCCGTAAATAACAACCGGGACACCATTAAAGTTGTAGGCACTCCCAAGGGCACCAGATGCAAATCCAAATGGTAAGACCCAACCTTTAGCATTTAGTAATGGTCGATCCAGCCCTTTTAAAAGCTTTTTCTTTACGATTGAGTAACATCCGTAAGCTATTAGGAAAATACCTAGTCCAGTTGTAATGACATTTGCAGGTGTAAACTTAAGCATAAGTAGACCTATCGGGATTCCAATCACCGTGGTAATTGCGAGTCTAATTAGGATTGGCCTTTCTATATGACGCCATCCGCTGGCAACGGTTAAAGCAGCAACGGTAAGGCCAGCCAAACCAATCAGAGAAACAGATGTATTTAGGGGAATTGGCAGTAACGCAAGCAGTGGCATACTAACAATTGCTTCTCCGAATCCGAACATAGTTCTCATCAATGCACCAATAAAAACAGCAGCGACGATTAAAATCATAATGTTTATTGTCATTGCACAACCTCACTTAAAATCCATATATTTTAATATTTTACTTTTTGTGGTAGCAAAAAGAAACAGAAATCCCCCTCCTTCCCCTATTATTAATGTGCATTAACAAAGGAAAAACTATTATTAAACCTTATCATTCATTAATGTACCTCTTCTATTATTATAACATATTATCATGTTCAAAACCGCTATTCAATAAGGTTTTTTCCACTTTTTATACGTGTTTAAAGGCGGTTTTCAGACTTCTAAAATCTATTTTAAAGGGAATGTATTAAGACGCAGCAAAACCTCTCAAATCGAAAAATAACACCGTATTCAGAGGGGTGATTTTTCCCTAAACTTTCCTTTCAAAGTATCTTTATTTAGAAACATAAAAAAGACCTAAATCCGTATAGGAATTAGACCTTGTTCATTTTTGTTCTATTTCTTCCGCATAACCAATCCCGTCATAAACGATAAAAACACATGTGTTCCTGCCTTAACGGTAGGCTGTACTACTCCGTCCCGCATTGGATCCAAGCAAACTATATCCATTGCTCCCACCTTTGGATGAAGACCAGCTGTATAGACTGCATCAAACAGTTCATCTGTCCTCATTCCACCTGGTGTGGAAGCTGGAACACCAGGTGCATAAGCGATATCTAAGACATCCATATCACAAGTCAGATATATGCGGTCTACTTTCCCCGCCAAAGTATTAAGTGCTTGTTCTACCGTTTCCTTCACACCATTTTGTCGTGCTTTCTTCAATGTAATATAATTTACACCGTATTCCTTCGCACATTCCACTAAGGATGGCGCATTAAAGAATCCGTGTAAACCAATATTAAATACATTTTCCCCTTTGATCGTTCCGCTTTCAATCAAGTTGCGGATTGGTGTTCCGTTTGTTGGCCCATGATCCTTTAAATCACGCAAATCGAGATGAGTATCGAGCTGCAAAATTCCGATCTCCTCATTTGGAAAAGTTTCCTTCCAGCCTTTTACAAGCATCGCAGTAATGGAATGATCCCCACCGATGCTTACTGGAATGGATCCTGAAAATTCCTTCGTCAACCCACGGAAAGTGTCTTTAATATTTTGGTGGCTTAAAAGAATATCCGTGAAGTGCATTTTCACATCACCGACATCTACAACAGACAATTCCCTTAAATCAACTTCTTCATCGAGATTGTACGTATTGAATCCTTTCCAAGCGCGTCTAAAACTCTCTGGAAATTCAGATGCACCAGAGGCACTAATCGATGATCTGGAAATCGGAACGCCCATTATCACTACATCCCATGGATTTTCCCCATCTTCTTCATTCAAATGAGGAATAGATTGAATCCATTCATTTACCTTTAAATCCTGTCCCCAAGCGACTTTTTTCCAAGAAAAAGCTGGAGTTTCAATCGGTAATGTACTTATTTTATTTAACATAGCTGACCACTCTCTACCACGATTTTACCGGACTTAATAACGGTATCTGTATGATTCATTCCATAATGATATTGCAGCTGCATATAATTTGGCACATTCATAATGACAACATCCGCTTTCTTGCCAACTTCTAAACTACCAATTTCTTTCGCACGATTGATCGCATGTGCAGCATTAATGGTAGTTGCCGTAATAGCTTCCGCAGGAGTCATCCCCATTTTCATGCATGCTAGATTCATAATGAACGGTAAAGAAGTTGTAGGAGATGAACCAGGATTACAATCTGTCGATAATGCAACAGGAACGCCTTCGTCAATCATTCTTCGTCCTCTTGCAGAATCTGCCATTAAAAAGAAAGCTGTGCCTGGAAGTAATACCCCTATTACTCCTTCTTCCGCCATTCTTTTAATACCTTGGTCTGATGCCCGTAATAAGTGATCTGCAGAAACGGCTCCAACATCCGCCGCTAGTTCTGCCCCTTCATACGGTTCAATTTCATCAGCATGAATCTTTGGAATAAGTCCGTGCTTTTTACCCGCTTCCAAAATCAAACGGCTTTGTTCAGGAGTAAACACTCCTCTTTCACAAAAAACATCATTGAACTCTGCTAAACTCTCAGCAGCAACTAAAGGAAGCATCTCTTCTATTACGATTCTCACAAACTCATCTGGATTTTCCTTATACTCTCCCGGAACTGCATGAGCTCCCATAAAAGTGCGAACAACATCGATGACGTGTTCATCATTTAACTGTTTCGCCACTTCCAACTGTTTTTTCTCTGTTTCCCAATCAAGTCCGTATCCGCTTTTCGCCTCCACAGTTGTAACCCCGTGCTTTAAAAAGGAATCTAAGCGCTTCATACTTTCAGAGAAAAGCTCATCTGGCAAAGCCGAACGAGTCCTTGATGTAGTGGCATGAATACCACCGCCATTATTCATGATTTCCATATAGGTGGCACCATTTAAACGCATATTAAATTCATTTTCCCGGCTTCCCGCATAAACAAGATGCGTATGCGGGTCCACAAGACCCGGCATCACAATTTTCCCACTCGCGTCGACCACTGTTGCTTCAGAGACACGGTTTGCATATTTCTCCTTCAATTCCTCCGTTGTCCCTACAGCTTGAATCTCCCCATTCTCTAACCAAAGTGCGCCATCATTGAATATATGAAGCTCATTCATCGCCTCTTTTGTTAAAGGTTTTTCCGAACCGCCTTTTACGGTAATCAATTCATTCGCATGTTGAATAAAAATTGGTTTTTCAAACATTTGTGGTACCTCCGCTAAAATTATTTCGAACGCAGCATTGGAATATGGATACCTTTTTCCTCCGCTGTTTTAATCGCTAAGTCATAACCCGCATCCACGTGACGGACAACACCCATTCCCGGATCCGTCGTTAATACACGTTCAAGACGTTTTTCCGCTTCTTTCGTACCATCTGCCACGATAACCATTCCCGCATGTAACGAATAGCCCATGCCTACACCGCCACCGTGATGTACAGATACCCAGCTAGCTCCCCCAACTGCATTGATCATCGCATTCAAAATCGGCCAATCTGCTACAGCATCACTGCCATCCTTCATTCCTTCTGTTTCACGATTCGGTGAAGCAACAGAACCTGAATCTAAGTGGTCACGACCGATTACAATCGGTGCTTTCAACTCGCCGCTCGCCACCATATCATTAATGATTTTTCCAAAACGAGCACGCTCTCCGTATCCTAACCAGCAAATACGAGATGGAAGTCCTTGAAATTGAATCTTTTCACGAGCCATTTTAATCCAGTTACATAAATGCGTATTATAGCTAAATTCACGAAGAATAACTTCATCTGTTTTATAAATATCCTCTGGATCTCCTGATAATGCTACCCAACGGAAAGGACCTTTACCCTCACAGAACTGTGGGCGAATGTAAGCAGGCACAAATCCAGGGAAGTCAAAAGCATTCTCAACCCCTTCATCCTTTGCAACTTGACGAATATTGTTTCCGTAATCAAATGTAACAGCGCCTTTTTCTTGTAATACCAACATCGCCTTCACATGTTCTGCCATGCTTGCTTTTGATTTCTTCACATATTCAGATGGATTTTCCTTACGTAATTTATCTGCAGCTTCCAGACTATACCCTATTGGAACATAACCGTTTAACGGATCATGCGCAGATGTTTGATCGGTTAAAACATCCGGAATGAAGCCAATTTCAATCATCTTTGGTAAAATTTCTGCCGCGTTTCCTAACAATCCAATAGACAATGCTTTCCCTTCTGCTTTTGCTTCCTTAGCAAGACGAATAGCTTCTTCTAATGAATCTGTTTTTGTATCTAAATAACGAGTTTCAATCCTGCGGTCTATTCTTGTTTCATCTACTTCAATCGCGATACATACACCTTCTGCCATTGTAACCGCAAGTGGTTGCGCACCACCCATACCTCCAAGACCCGCTGTAACAGTAATGGTTTGCTTTAAAGATCCGCCAAAATGCTGTCTGCCCGCTTCCGCAAACGTTTCATACGTCCCTTGTACGATTCCTTGGCTACCAATATAGATCCAGCTTCCCGCTGTCATTTGCCCATACATCATTAAGCCTTTTTTATCTAACTCGTGGAAAGTATCCCAATTTGCCCATGCTGGTACAAGGTTTGAGTTCGCAATAAGAACTCGAGGTGCATCAGTATGTGTTTTAAACACAGCAACTGGCTTACCTGATTGAACCAACAAGGTTTCATCTGATTCAAGTTCATGTAATGTTTTCACAATAGCATCATAGCAATCCCAGTTTCGGGCAGCTTTTCCGATCCCGCCATAAACAACTAAATCTTCAGGACGCTCCGCCACATCCTTATTTAAATTGTTCATGAGCATTCGCAATGCAGCTTCTTGAACCCAGCCTTTTGCATGTAATTCTGTACCTGTGTAGTTAACGATTTCTCTTTTTGTATCCGTTTTCATTCCATTCCCTCCAAATCTACTTTTGATTGTTTCCTACTATTATTATATAAATAAAATATTCTGGAAAGTTTATGAAAAATGTTTGATTTCTTATATATACTCATTATTTACTATTAAATTTTTATAATAAACTGCTTATTTTTTTATACTTATTTTAGATTTTTATATTCATTCAATATAAAGCAACCTCTGTTACTTCTGTAATTGTACAGTCAAAACAATAATCTTAATCTTTCATTGACAAAAAATATTTTTTGTGTTATGATAGAATATTTGCAATTGAATTGATGTTTTATCTATGGTAAATTTCTTTTTATATTGATCTTTTGGGGAGGAGATAAGAGTGGACACACTTCCTTGTAAAGGATGTAGAGGGCTTTGTTGCGGACCTGTCCCAGTCACAGAAAAGGAATTAACAAAAATAAAACGAAAGATTAAAAGCATGCCAAAAAAGCTACGATCTAATCTCGAAAATCAAACAAGACATTTCGGAACATGTATCTTTTACGATTTGGATAATGACAAATGCGGTATTCACGCTGTAAGACCTGAGATTTGTAGAATGTTCGGTTATTATAAGCAACTTGTTTGTTTTCGCAAACCGGAACTAGCAACAAAAGATTTACCTGCTAGATTAGAAGACCCCACCGGGATATTATCCGTAGATTTTACATGGGAATACTTTAAATAATGTAGGGCTGTTGAGTACTTCGAAAATGACTCATAATTAATAAAAAAAACATATTTCCATTTAAGATAACAATGGACTAACTAATAAAAAAAATAAAATCTCACTATCTTGAAAAATAGATGAATATTATCGGAAACGTTTTCTTATTAGGGAAAGTAATTCTTGCTGTTCATCATCAGATAATCCGTTTTGTATTTTTTTTATAATAAGACCCTCTGAATCAGAAGTGTATAAAAAATAATGTGTTGAATCCGCAGAAAGGCTTTCAAATTCAGACCATTTAAACTTCCTATTTGAATTTTCTGTTTCATGGATTAACTCATCATCAGTAAAAGTTACTTTCCACTCTCCTATCAAGTAGGAGAATTTGTTTCTAAATTGTTTTTTTATAGCAGCAAAAATACGTTTATTATAAACTGTTTTTGCGATTAAGACCCATAATATGAAATAAAAGATTGGGATTACCAATCCCCATTTAGTAATAGTGTGTGCATATAACGTCATAACTATAAAAGGAACTAAAAAGACAATAATAGCTCCATACCAAGCGTATTTTGTTTTCTTATTTTTATGTGTTTCAGAGTTCTCTATAAAATCCTTTTGTAGAGCCATTAAGTCGTCAAAATCAATGTCATAATGAACAATCATACTATGCCTCCTTTCAATATGATTATATCTATCACCAAATCCTAAATACCCTTGAATCTCTGACTTTTTGCAAAAATAAAAGTTTTAATAGAGCCAACTGTATTATTACAGGGTAAATGGTGGGTTTACTAGCAAGTGATTTCTATCTATTTAATGATTCATCCTATATTCTTTTGGTGCTTTTCCAACGACTTTTTTAAAAACACGTGAAAAATAATGCTGGTTTTGAAAGCCAGTTAACGACGCAATCTCTTTCATCGCTAATTCTGTTTCATCCAGTAATCTTTTCGCCTCTTTCACTCTTAATTGTGTTAAGCTTTCGCGAAATGTTTTCGCTGTTTTTTCCACAAACAAATGACTTAAATAAGTAGAGTTTCTTCCAACATAGCGAGATAATTCATTTAAATCTAACTCTGGTTTCCAAAAATGCAGTTCCATATAATGAAGGCATTTGTCAATAAGCTCAAGATGGTCACTTTTACTAGTTTCACGAACAGCATCCACCAATTTTGACGTGAAAATAATGAGCTTCTGTATAATACGATAAATTAATGGATTATATAGGATAGTATCAAATATCTCGAGATACTCCTTCTCGTATGTAGTGGAATCTAGATTAGCAGATTTCATGTGACGGCGAATTTGAGCAAGAATACTTGTTAAGCGAATCCGTAGCAGCCCCGGGTCTGGATACGGCTCTTGAAACTGTAAAAATTCACTTGTTAAAAATTGCGATATTCCTTCTTTATTTCCTTCATTCAAAAAACCAATCCATTGTCTTTGTTCATTCGGAGTCAGAAAAGGATCAATAAATGTCCATTGTAACGGACTTTCGAATTCTAGTACTTGTCGATACCCTATAAAAAAGGTAACTTCGGTTATTTTTTTCGTTTGACCGTATCTTTCTTGAATGGTTCTCCCTGAATAGCGGTCATGATTGATAATGACGGAGATGGGGTCTTTTTGTTCCAGCTCCCAATCATGCATAAATCGTTTACATCTTTCACTCCAATTTACTTCTGCGGAATCCTTGAAAAGACAAAGCAGCATATCACTTAACGGAAAGATAATAGGAGCTACCGGAAAGATGTAATCCTTTAAAAATTGATTTAAGGCAGGCAACTTCCGTGTATTCTCTGACTGAAAAGCAATAAACACATACGGTTTTGCTTGCTTTTTTTCCATCATAAATAGTTCCTCGTACATAACCTCTTGCTTTATTTCCAGATCAGTGTAATTAACCGTTTTTTGTTTTTGATGTTGCTCACGAATTAATATATTTATATAATTTAATAACTCTTGTGGAGAGAAAGGTTTTAATAATAAATATTTGGTCCCAATATCGATCGCTTTTTTTGCAGTCTCATAGGTCGCTTCCATCGTCAAACAAATCATCGCTGGTTCATGAATTTTCAAAAGTCTTGTCAAAGATTCTGAGCTTCCAATATTCATGTCATATACCAATATGGCAGGCGAATCCTGTTCAAGCACCGATATCGTTTCTTTTAAGCTCGCAGTCACCCTAACGCTTACATTGGAAATAGAAGATTCCACAAGCCACTGTATTCCCTTTGCCTCGAATTCATCATGATCAGCAATAACTATTTCTATCATACGATTACACCTACTTCCAATCCCTACTACCCATCATTATTTCAAAGTTCATGTAAGTGGTAAAGCTTTTGTATTACCGTTTAATCCAGATATTTTTATAATCCACTTTGCCCCAAGCATTTAGCATCATACCTTGCAAAATCGGACTGTGATTTACCATTTGTTTCGTATGGTATAAGAATAATAGTTGATATTCTTCTTTTAATTTCTCTTGAAGTTCTAACAAATACTTGATTCTTTTCTCTACATCCTCTTCTTTTTTACATAAGGATATATATTGGTTAACTGTAGAAAGTTGCTTATCTCCTAAATGGTTGTGAATGAACCCTTTCCGGAACGAGTACATGTCTATTAGCTCTACATCCGTCTGAATTCCTAATACTTCCCCTGCAACTACCATATCAGCCTTTCCTAAAATAGTTGGGTCTGCAAGTTCTCTTATTGGATGAACAACAATACATGTATTAATCCCAAGCTTCGCCAATTCCTTTTGCAGCCATTTTGCATTTATTTCATTACTTACCATTTCATAAGTATAAAGAGTAAGTTGTTCACCATTGTAGCTTGATTGTTCTAAAAGCAACCTGGCATGTTCAATATCATACTCATTTTGAAAAAAATTCTTGCTATACTTTGGAAAAAAACTACAGGAAGGTATTTCCCTCATATCTTCTAATTCCATAATCAACTTTTCACGATCCAAACCGTAATGAATCGCTTCACGTAAAAGTGAATCCTGCAATAAACCTTCTTTTTTCAAGTTAAAGGTTAAGTATGTTGCACCTTCCTCTATATTCGTTAATTGTCTTTGGATACTTTGATCAACAGGATTTTCTCCGTAAAAAATATCATCTTGCTCCAAACGCTGAATCATTTTCGCTTCCTCATAATTTGGCCAAATCCACATTTCAATTGCATCCAATTGCGGCCTGCCTTCAAAATAATAATCATTCGCTTCTAAAAGCAAGACAGATTCATTATTCTTCTTCATCCGGAATGGGCCAGTACCAATGGGTACGGCTGCAAATGGATGGTTTTTCTTAATTTCACCCAAATCATGAGGGACGATGGAATAACGCTCTGAACAAAGATTATGAAGGAATAATACATTTGCCTCATTTAAAGTAAATTCTATTTTGTATGTTCCAATTACCTTTATTTTCTTCAATATGGTTCGAGGTTCATCAAACGGAGAATGAGTAATCATTCGTTGAAAAGTAAATTTCACATCATCTGCAGTCAATATATTTCCATGGTGAAACCGAACACCTTTCCGTAAGTAAAAGCGCCAAACCGTCTTATCCTCATTGCATTCCCAATAATGGGCAAGCCGAGGAACAATCTCTTTCCGTATTTCATCAAAGGAAACAAGCGTATCAAATACTTGATTCACCAAATGTGACTCTGTTCTTCGATGAACAAAGGTAGGATCTAAGTTAAGTACCGGGCGATAAAAAGGGAAGCGCAGGATATCTTTCTCTTCATCCTGTTGAAACCCTAAGTGGTGATATAGCCATTCGGTAAATTCGAACTTCACCACTTGCAGCTGGTCAATCAGCTTCCATGCCTCCTCTAGCTTTTCTTCCAGTGTTAACTGTTTTGCTTTTTCTAGAATTAAGTCATGCAATGGTTCTATAAAGATTATTTTAGACGTATTACCACGTCCTCTTCCTGGTTGCCAAATAATAAAATGTTGACTTGCCATTTTATTTATAACAAGCTGAGTATTTCTTTTTGTACAACAAAGAACACGCATGAGTTCATCTATGGAAATCGGAAAACTTTCTCCATCCTTCCGCATACCATAGTGCTTTCGCAGTGAAATATAGTATTGCTCTATATTCAAATATATCCGCTCCTTAAAAAGGCGAAATTTATTTTTTCACCTTTCACTTTTTCTACGTCTTTTTCAAAAGTATAATTTTTTTGAAAAGACTAGTAAAGAGGAGTTTTAGACGATGTTAGGAATGGAAAAGAAACAAATGGTATCAGATCAAATAACGAAACAGCAGACAGTATGGCAAAATAAAAACTTTATTATTTTACTTATTTCTGGGGCAGTGATAGCGTTCGGAAGTAAGATCTATGAACTGACACTTCCCTTAATTCTTTATCATTTCACCAACTCTCCTGTTGTGATGTCTACGATGAGAGGGATTGAATTTTTACCAAACCTATTGTTAGCAATGTTTATAGGGGTTTTAGTAGACCGTGTCCATAAAAAACGCTGGTCTTTATGGATGATCTTTTTACAAGCAAGCATTTTGATAACACTATATCTTTCTATACAATTTTGGCACCCTTCCCTTCTTCTGTTCTATATTTGTGGGTTTTTATTAATGACTTTTAGTTATGCCTTTTTTAACGCACGTGCAAGTATGGTGAAGCAAGCACTTCCGAATGAAATGTTAACGTCAGCAAATGCTTCCTTTAATTTCGTCAGCACCTTTATTGAAATTATGGGACCTGCTCTAACAGGTATCATTCTTATGCTATCCACTTTGCATTTGGGACTATTAATCACTGCAGTATCCTTTTCGTTCGCCTTCATTATTTTGTTATGGTTAAAAACAGACGAAACTCCGAGTTTAGCAGCTAAGGAAGGATTTTGGAAAGAGCTAAAAGAAGGATGGATAGAGCTTATTCATAATAAAGTCCTCTGGTACATCACTATCGCTGTTATCTTTATGAATTCAACCGCAGGCATGGTGGATACCACGATTATTTATTATTCAAAAGATGTTCTTAGGTTAACAGATGGAGAGCTCGGGGTCCTTTTATCATCAGCAGGCATTGGAGGTTTAATCGGGAGTATTATCATCGGAAGAATTCGAAGTAAATGGTCTACCGGTTTTATTACAACCATTACCACCTTATTAATTGGTCTTACGTACTTCCTGATGTACATCGCAAACTCGCCTTTTATGATGGGTGCAGCACTGCTGTTGAACGGCTTGTTTAGTACCATTAGTAGTGTTTGTATTTGGACATTTCGTCAAGAATCTACCCCTCATCACTTAATTGGCAGAATCAGCGGAATTACTGGCTCCATGTTTAAACTAGGTATGCCATTTGCTATCTATGGAGCAGGATGGATCTCCGCACTCGTGCATCCAAACATAGTGTTCCTGCTGGCATGTATTGGAGATGTCCTTATATTTCTATTTTGTCGTTTTAGTTTATTATGGAAAAAGTAAAAACTGTGTGCCGAAAGGTTTTCACACAGTTTTTTACTTTTTATTTAGACCATTTTCACCTTAATATCTTCCGCACATACTTTGCGAAACTTTACGAAGCTTCCAATCCTCCAAACAGCTATATAAATAAAGGCAAGTTCCATTGTTAATACGGTAAACTCTATATAATCCAAGGTTTTGAAATATTGGCTTAAGGCGACACGAATCGCAATCAGCGCAATAATAACATATTTAAAATTTTTATTTCGTTTTGAATAAACAAGACCATCCTCTCTTACCTCATACGCTGTTTGAGTTAACATAATAACTCCAAACAAAAACCCGAGGGTGCCGGCAATCAACATTTCCCAAGCAACAGGTAAGTGAAATGGTTTTCCTGGTATATTCATTAACTGACTGAAAATAAGGGTATAAACAATACATAAAAGCAAAACGGGGGCGAGAATCCCAAGACCATTACCTTTAATTGGCCGACCTCCTCTTTTTACTCTTATAAAAATGATTAATCCTATAATAACCGCCATAATTCCAAATGTAATAATGGTTTGCATCTGAACCTCAACCTTTCTTTTTTTTATTTCTGCTCTTTTTTATATTGCTATTATAATTAAGGAACATATGTAAATATAAGTGCAATCCTTCACGTTTTCCATATGAGAAATTTCATGAATTAGACTCCGATTGATGCAAATGATCATTAGAAAGGATTCCAACAAAGGACGGAATCCTTTCTAATGGAAAACTCAAAGAAGAATGATGACTTATGGAGAAGTTATTATTCTTTTTTCTATTGCTTTAAAATTTTTTGCCTTTTACCAAGGTGTAATGAAGTTAATCTAAATTAGTTTATATCACTATTCCTTCAAAATCCCCCTTATCATAGTCTATTAATAAAATCATTGCGATTTTACGCTCATTTTTTTATTAATGCGGGGTAGAAAAAATGAAAATTAGTGAAAATATACAGACGGAAATTAACAGGTTAATACAACATATTAAGGAACATCAATCACAAGATGGAACATGGAGATATTGCTTCGAGAGCGGCCCAATGACCGATGCTTATTTTTTAATGTTGCTACGTTCCCTTGAGTTTGATGATGAGAAGTTAATCTTTAAACTTTATCAACGGCTAATCAATACACAGGAGGCAAATGGAGCTTGGCGGCTGTTTGAGGATGAGGAGGGCAATCTATCTGCTACCGTGGAGGCCTATGCAGCATTATTATATTCAGGATTTGTAGATGCCAATGACGAAAACATGAAAAAGGCTGAAGAATTCATTCTCGCGCATGGTGGATTAGAAAATATCCATCCCACCACCAAGTTTATGCTTGCCTTGCATAATCTCTATCCATGGCCCGGTCACTTTCCTCTTCCGCTTGTTCTGATGAATTTACCATCTTTTTTATCATTAAGCTTTTATCAATTCAGTTCCTATATAAGAGCCCATTTAGCTCCTATTTTAATTCTTGGCCATAAAAGATATACAATTAAAAATGATTGGACACCTGATATATCCCATTTATATCTACATTCAAAATCTAAAAAAATAAAAAGGAAACTATCCTCAGTCTTTTCTCGACTTCTCCCAATCAATCTATTTCCCAAATCCGCCATAAAAAAGGCTGAAAAGTATATGCTCGGTAGTATTGAAAGTGATGGTACCCTATATAGCTATGCCAGCGCAACGTTTTATCTTGTCTATGCATTACTTGCACTCGGGTTTAAGCCGAGTTGCCCTTATATTCAACATGCCACTGATGGCTTGAAATCTATGCTATTTGAAGCAGACGGAGAACTTCATTTGCAAAACTCTCCATCTACCATATGGGATACAGCATTATTAAGTTATGCATTACAGGAAGCAGGTGCAAGCCTTGAGAATCCTGCAGTAAAGTCCTCTGTCCAGTACCTGCAATCCATTCAACAATTAGATGCGAAAAATATGCCTGTCGGCTGGGGCTTTTCCGAAAGTAATACGATTCATCCGGATATTGATGACACACAAGCAGCCCTTAGAGCCATTTCACGATTAGCATCAGAAGATCCGCAATGTAGAAGGGCTTGGAATGCCGGGGTTAATTGGTTGCTATCCATGCAAAATGATGATGGCGGATGGGGGGCATTTGAGAGAAACCAATACAAAGCAATGATTCGCTTATTCCCTATTGAAAATTTTAAAGATACAGCCATTGATCCTTCCACCGCAGATTTAACAGGAAGAACGTTAGATTTTCTCGGAAACTATGTAAATATGACCGTTTCACATTCGAAAGTAAATTCCGGCGTCCAGTGGTTAATAAAACATCAAGAAAAAAATGGTTCTTGGTACGGACGGTGGGGAGTATCCTATATTTACGGTACGTGGGCAGCTATTACAGGAATGAGAGCTGTGGGAGTAACTGCTGAACATTCTTCCATTCAAAAGGCTGTCCAGTGGCTAAAGACAATCCAACAATTAGACGGAGGCTGGGGAGAATCATGCAAAAGTGATAAAGAAAGATCCTATGTCCCCCTTCCATATTCCACAGTTGTGCAAACCTCCTGGGCCGTAGATGCTTTAATCTCCGTATCGGAAGTATCTACACCGGAAATCGAACGAGGTATTCGTTTTTTAACAAATTATCATTCGACAAAATCGTTAATGTATCCAACAGGTGCTGGATTACCAGGGCATTTTTATATTAATTACCATAGCTATCATTTAATTTGGCCATTGGTTACCTTAAGTCATTATCAACAAAAATTTATTAGATAGCTTTAAAACATATGCTTATTTTTAGGACAATGACTCAATTTAAAATGTCTACGGGTTTATGCCGTTTTCTCTCTCATAGACTGCTCATAATCTAAATAAAGCATAATAAAATGCTTGAAATGAAACACAGCTAGGGGGGAGAAAATGGCGTATATTGATCCGTATTTGATGAATACTTTTCGAGGGAGGATTAGAGATCCTAGATGTTTTGCCCGTTGTTGCGGTGTTCTAAGACGTTGTGGTAATTTAAGAAGTCCCGCAGGTGCATACGGTTTGGTTGATGGACTATCCCGTGCATGTGGGGTTCCAGTTAACGCAGCACAAAGACATAACGCAGCACAGTGGTTAATGGGCTGTGGTGTTGATCCACGGAATCCAATGCACCGCAGACAAATGTGGAATATGGTTAGGGGTGGATGGTAAACATTTATTTCATGACTGCTTTCTAACATTTTTGTCTACTCTTTATTTTTGCTTATTTTTTATATGTGGGGACTCACCTTCGTCCCCACTTTTTCTTTTATAAAGTAATATTAACAACTGTCCCATGTCTAAGGGAACTTTCGATTTTAATATCACCATCATGAGCCTGAATAATATCCTTGGCAATAGCCATTCCTAATCCTGATCCTTTATGTGCCTCTCCCGTATTTGTTCCACGATAATAACGGTCAAAAATACGGTCAAGATCTTCTTTCTTTATGCCTTTCCCATCATCTTTAATGACAATAAGTACTCGATCTGTTTTCTCGATAGATACCATTATATGAACATCCTCGTTATTATGAACAATCGCATTATAAATTAAATTATTGATAGCTCTACGAATTAATAATTCATCCATCTCGATGTCGATTTTTTCTTCGTCAAACTGGTAGTCAATATTTCTATTGGAGTACTTCGCATCATTCAAAATATCAATCACGATGCTTCTTAATAAAGCAACAAGGTTTATCCTTTTTTTCGTTAAGGAAAGCTCCTTATTTTTTAGCCTTGTTGATAAATTTAAATCTTCAATAACCTCTTTTAAGTATTGAGACTTTCGTTCAATGATTTCTGCGTATTCTCTCATTTCCTCAATTGTAAAATGGTAGTCCATATCTTTCATCATTTCTGCATAGCCTTGAATAGAGGCGAGTGGTGTTTTAATATCATGTGAGATGTTTCCAATCCACTCTTCTTTCATTTGATCTAATTTCTTTCTTTCGTTTTCATTCGCTTTTAATTGAAAGGATAAATGATTTACATTATAAAAAACATCTTTATAGACTCCACTAGGTGGATAGTGAATATCGTATTCTTTATTAGCTAATTTTTTAATTCCATCAATTAAAGTATTAATTGGTTTGGTTAGCCTTTTACTAAATAAGTAACCGATAAATAGAGCGATTAAGCTATCAATAAAAATCAATGTACCTCCGCCTACCTTGAATAAATGTGCGATATCTCGATAATCATAGGATACAACGATTCTTTGAATGTTACGGTTCTTAAATCCAATAAAATAACTATATTTTTTGTGATTTACCTTTTTTTCGCCAATAAATACAAGAGTGTCGCCATCGATCTCTCGATATTTATATATTTGGATAATATCTAAAGGAGTATATTTTTCCTTTAGGTTTGTCGGTATTCGATAACCGAATAATTCCTTACCGTTATCATCTAATATTTGTACCCAGGCATTCTTTTTAATGAGCTCTTTCTTTCCTTTATTGGTAAGGGTAATATGCTCATTTGAAATGATGATTTGCTTTTGAAACACTCTTGTAAAAGCTTCTGCAGAAGTTTCATTATTATGGAGCGCCGAATGATTTACATATGCTTGAACAATGAAAAAACCTAATAGGATGAAAATATTAATAAATACAACTAGAATCACAACGATTACGACAGAAAACAGAAATCTTCCGGTTAATTTCCATTTCATAAACTATTCTTCCTTTATGACAAGCTTATACCCTAAGCCTTTTACCGTGACTAAGTACTCTGGGTTGGAGGGCTGCTCTTCGATTTTTTCACGTAACCTTCTGATATGAACCATAATCGTATTGTCAAACCCAAAAAAATCTTCTCCCCATACTTTATCGCAAATACTTTCTTTACTAATAATTTGGTTTGGGTGCCTAAGTAAATGGCTCATGATTCCAAGCTCTTTCGGTTTTAACTCGATTATTTTTCCATTCTTTTTTAATTCTGCACTTTGTTCATTTAACTCGAATGGACCTAACTTTATGATTGGAGTTACTTCGGTTTCTTGTAGATAATCGGATCTCCGTAACTGTGCTTTTACACGATAGGCAACTTCCTTCGGGCTAAATGGTTTGGTTATATAATCGTCTCCACCGATAGCAAATCCTACAATTTTATCAATTTCTTCTGATTTTGCTGATAAAAATAAAATAGGTACTTTCGATATCATTCTAATTTGTTTACACACATCATAGCCTTCTCCATCAGGAAGCATGATATCTAGCAATACAATATCAGGCTGTGTTTGTTGAAATTGGTTCCAACCATCCTTAGCTGTTGTCGCAGTAATGATATTCTCCAATCCTTCTTTTTGCAAAACGGTTTTGAGTAGTCTTAACAGATCTTCTTCATCATCTATGATTAACACCTTTTTATTTATAAAAGACATCGATTTTCCTCCTCATTGTCGTATCCATTATATAGAAGAGAGAACCTAAATTAAAATCAGGTTCTCTACTTGTCCAAATTATTTAACTTAGTAATTACTTCAATTTTTCTTTCACCTTATTAGGTATGTCTTTCAGCTTTACTTCTTGGTATGAGGTAACACCTTTTTCTCCTTTAATAAACAAGTTTAAATATGCTTTTTCGCGAAGCTGTTTAATAGCTGTAAAGCTGACTTGTTTTTCGTTACCATTCTTGTCGTATGCAGGTAAAGTATATTTATATGATACATATTCTTGGCCATTATCTGCTTTGTCTGTTATTTTTTCACCTGCACCTTTAATTTGAACATAATAGTTATCTGCACCAATTCGATTTATATTTACATGTTGAATAAATAAAATAAATCCAATGATCAATATAATAATAATTCCAGGAATCATAAATTTTTTCATTTTATATCCACCACTTTCTACTTATTTTGTTTTGGTCACGATTTTGAAATAAGAATGGACGGTTAGAAAATAATACACAATATAAATACATGTATAGATACCCATACAAATCATGACAGGGATGACTAGATTCGTAAGCATTAGTTTAGATAATGCCGTTAAGGCAACTGCACAATGTGCCATTCCAGCTATCAAAGGTAAAGCAAAGATAAACAAGACCTGTTTAGATATTGTTTTTTTCATCTCTCTTTTCTTCACACCAATTTTGTAGAGAATTTCATAGCGTCCTTTATCAGAATTTGCTTCTGTCAGTTGTTTAAAGTAAATGATACTGCCTGTTGCCGCTAAGAAAACAAGGCCTAGAAATCCACCCATGAAAATCATTAGGCCTGACGATTCTAAGCCTGCTGAATAATTCTCATAAAAGTTAGAGAATGCCGCTTCTTCCGGTAAGATCGTTTGAACTTTTTTGGTTAATTGTTTGGCATGATCTTCATTGGTAATACTGAACACTTCCATATTGATAGGCTTTATTTCTTTTTCTAATTTCGCAAATAGGTCATCACTGACTACAATGGTTGAAGAAGCTGTATACATATTGAGGACACTGTATTTCTTTAAGCTTTTAAAAGTTATATTTTCATCATGTTTTTTGATATCTAAAGAAATAGTTGCGCCTACATATTTTGGTGACATCCCTTCCATATTCATTGGATCCAAAGCCGTAGCCTCATTTCCATGTAATGATAGGAGATCACTTCTTTTTTGCTCTTTTGCTAGTTTGTTAAAGCTGCTATTAGCAATAATCGTATATGCCTTTTTATTATCCGAGAATTTATCATTGAGACCTGTAATATCTGCCTCCACTTGAAGGGTTGGCAATGTTTCATGGTATTCCACTTGATGATTTTTACTGCTCATCACAAGCTGATTCACTTGCTTTGTTGCGCTTTTATCGGAATCAATAAACATCATGCTATTTGGATTGGATTTTTCCGCCATGCTTCGATTGTTGTAATACAAGCTATAAGCTGTTCCAACCGCTGTTAATGTGGTAGCACTCAAAACGGAAATAATGGTTAATGTACGTGCATTTCCTTTAATTCGATATAGAAGCTGTGATGTTCCTATTAAATTAATACCCTTCCAATAGGTTTTTTTGTTTTTCCTTGCTATTTTTAATAAAAAGACCGTTAATGTACTGAACAAGAAATAGGTTCCAAGGATAACTGTAAATAAAATTACTAGTGGCGTCATCATAAAACCTAATGTTTTCCAGACACTTGAAGTCACTAGATTTTGTAAAGCAACCCAATAACCAAAGCCGATTAAAATAATTGATAGAAAAGCAATGACAAGAGATGCTTTCGGCTCTTTTTCACCTTCTTTATCAGCCTGGAATAATTCAATTAATTTAAAGCGATAGATTAATCGGTATCCCTGTAGCGAAGTAATCAAGGTAGTAATTAAGAAAACGACAATCGTGTTCATGATTGCTGCAAAAGAGATAGAGAATGTTGCAATGGCATTATAGCCCATGACCATCATAAGAAGTCCTACAAAACCCTTTGAAAGAATGGATCCTAATGCAATTCCGATAATAAGTGCAAGAATCCCCATAATAAAATTCTCATAAAAAAGCATACGACCAATTTGTTTTTTACGAACTCCTAATAAGGAATAGAGTCCTACCTCTTTTTTTCGTTTTCGGGTAAAAAAGGAGTTAGAATACCATATAAAAATAGCCACGAAAATCATTAATACGACAGCCGCTCCACTAAACGCTGAACCAATTTTTGGTGATGAATCAGATGTAGCCTGAATCGTTTTATCATATTTTAATGAAACGAATGTAAAGTATATGACAATACTAAAGATCATGGATGCAAAGTATAAAAAATAATTAGTGAAATTTTTAATAATATTTTTTCTTGCTATACTAAATAACGTCATTATGCCCACCTCCAAGTGAAGCGAGAACATCTAATATGGTTTGGAAGAATTCCTTGCTAGATTGTTGTTCTTTTCGAAGTTCCGTAAACAATCTCCCATCTTTAATAAATAGAACTCGTTTACAGAAACTAGCTGCATATGCATCATGGGTAACCATCATAATCGTAGATCGGTTCTTTTCATTTAAACTGCTTAAGCTTACAAGCAAGCTAGTAGCAGATTTTGAATCTAACGCACCCGTTGGCTCGTCAGCTAATATTAAACTTGGATTGGCAATGATAGCGCGTGATGCAGCCACTCTTTGCTTTTGACCACCCGAAATATGATATGGATATTTATTTAATATTTCACGTATCCCAAAGGTATCAGCGATTTTCTCCACGCGTTTTTCAATTTCGTTAGCGGAAACTTTTGATAATGCTAGAGGCAATAAAATATTTTCTTTTACAGTTAAGGTATCTAGTAAGTTATAATCTTGGAAAATAAATCCTAGCTTATTCCGTCTGAAATCAGATAATTGTTCTTCGTTCATTTTCACGATATTTTGTCCATCGATGATAACATCGCCTGATGATGGAGTATCTATGGTAGAAAAAATATTTAATAGTGTAGATTTTCCCGCACCAGATGGACCCATAATTCCGACAAACTCACCTTCTTGAATATCTATATTAATATCTTTAAGTGCCGTATACACCGTTCCCTTAGCACCAAAAACTTTTTGTACATTTATAGCTGTTAAGATTGTTTTCATGTGATATCTCCTATTAAAATCTGACTTAAGCAATCTTGCCTACAAAAGTGAGTATACCCTTCGAAGCTTAACCTATTTTAATATGAACCTTACATAAACCTTAAAGATGGAAATAAAAATGAAAAAGAGTGAAGCTAAAAGCTTCACTCTTACTAAAAAACAAGCTATTTTACAAAAGGATTATAAAAACGATTGCCATCATGAAATGTAATAATCAAGGTAGCAGCTAAAATACATGTACCTAAAGTAATAGTAATATAATCCGCTCGTTTAAAAGGTTTACTACTATACCATGTACGTCTTTTATTTTTTCCAAAGCCTCGCAGTTCCATCGCATTCGTAATTACCTCAATACGATCCAAGCTCGACAAAATCAATGGAATAATAATAGATATTACATTTTTTATCCTTTTTATCAGTTTTTCTTTCTTGGAAAGATCTATACCTCGTGCCTGTTGTGATTGGGCTATATTTCGAAAATCTCGTTGAATTTCCGGAATATAGCGAAGTGCGATAGAAACTGCATAGGCAATTTTATACGGAACACCGATCCTATTTAAAGAGGCAGCAAACTCACTTGGATGTGTCGTTACAATAAAAAGAAGTGCCGCAGGAATCACAACAAAATATTTAATCGTTATATTAAACTGATAAAAAAGCTGCTCTAAGGTGATATTATATCTCCCAGCTATTTCAAATAATACATGGCTTGTTCCATAAATTTGGACACCCTCTTGCGGGGAAAAAATATAAATAGCGATATTATTTAAAAATAAAAAGAATAGTATAAATAGCAATACGAAAGAAACCTCATAAAGACGAATCTTTGAAACAATAAAGAAAGCTATACTAATGAATAATAAACATAATAATACTCTAGTATCATATGTTAGCATGGCTGCAGTTGACCACATGATAAAAAGGATAAGTTTGGTTGCACCTGAAAGAGCATGTACTGGCGATTTACGGTTAATATAAGAGAGCATCTCTACTGCCATGTCTTTCTGACCCCCTTATCATAATCAATAAATCTCTCCACAAACTCTTGCGGATCCGGGAAATCGGCACGAACTGCTAATTCATATAAGGATGTTTCCTTTAAATTTGCTTTTTCAACTAATTGTTTATTCGTAAGTACATGGGCAGCAGAATCAGTTGCAATAAGTTTTCCATCAGCTATCACGATTGCTCTCGGCGTATACTCAAGCATAAGATGCATATCGTGAGTAATCATCAAAATGGTTACCCCTCGGCTGTTTAGCTCTACTAAAAATTCCATAATATCTGTATACGCACGAAGATCTTGACCAGCAGTCGGTTCATCGAGTATCAAAATCTCTGGATTTAGAACTAAAATAGATGCAATCGTAACTCGCTTCTTTTGCCCGAAGCTTAAAGCAGAAATTGGCCAATTTCGATAAGGATACAGTCCACAAACTTGTAATGTTTTCTCAACCCGCTCCTTTATTTCCTTTTCAGGAACACCGCGTGTTACAAGGCCCATAGCTACTTCATCAAAAATCATATGCTTTGATATCATTTGGTTCGGATTTTGCATGACCATTCCGATTCTTTCCGCCCGCTCTTTAATGGTATCCTTTGTAATATCCTTTCCATCAAAAAGAATTTTTCCAGACCTTACTTTTTCAAATCCGCAAATTAGCTTAGACAAGGTGGATTTGCCTGCACCATTCTTGCCGACAATACTGACCATTTCTCCTTTATTAACGGAAAAAGAAATTTCCTGTAATGTATCCTTACCAGCATGATACCCGAATGTCAGATTCTCCACTTCTAAAATTGGTGCACTTTTACCTTGTACATTTGGCCGCTCTGTTTTCGCAAACCATTGATGTAATTTTTCTTTGCATGAATGGATATCTAGAGCTTCCAATTGTGCAGGATGCATGTCCTTCGTTATATTACAGCTAGCATATTTCATTGCTTTTACATACAGTGGTTCACGAATATAATTTTCCTCTAAAATATGGGAGGCTAATAATTCATCCGGTGTTGAATCACTTACAATCCTTCCCTCATTCATCACAATAATTCGATCAACATTACGATGTAAAACATCCTCCAAACGATGTTCCACGATAATAACCGTTGTATTGGTTTCTCTTTTTATGCGATCAATCAGTTCGATTGCATGCTTTCCTGTTGCAGGATCAAGATTTGCTAAAGGTTCATCAAAAAGCAGAATATCAACCTTATCTACCATTACCCCTCCGAGTGATACTCGTTGTTTTTGTCCACCGGAGAGCTCATGAATAGAGGCATCTAAATAGCCCTCCATTTCGATAAGTTTCGAAACGTCGACGACTTGATCGATCATCTGCTCTTGAGATACACAGTCGTTTTCTAAAGCAAAAGCAATATCTTCGCCAACCGATAAACCAATAAATTGTCCATCAGGGTCTTGTAAAACGGTACCAACCATTTTGGAGATAGCAAACAGATCTAATTCCTTTGTTTCCTTATTATTTATTTTAAGACTTCCTTGTATCTCCCCGGTATAAGAAAAGGGAACAAGCCCATTGATACAATGAGCCAGTGTACTTTTTCCAGAACCTGAAGGGCCTACAATTAATACTTTTTCCCCTTCCAATATCGTTAGATTAATATCGTGAAGAGTCGGTTCTGCTTGACTTCGGTATTTAAAAGTAAAGTTTTCAAAAGAAATAATGGCTTGTTTCATCAAAGTACTCCCTATAATTCTAGTTCTATTTCATTACATATCCTTTGTCAGACTTCCTGTTTTGCTGCGCGTTTTTGCATAGGCAAGTAATAATATCGTCCCAATTACACCAACAGTTACAATATTCGATGTCCCTGCGACCAATCCTTGTACATATACTTTATTGGATGGTTCTGCATAAATTAAGACGTCTAATGATGGCGCAATGAGGAACCAACCTATTGCTTGCACAATAGCTTGCACAATGTTAAACGTCACAATTTGTTTCACTCCAAAGACACCTGATTCAATATTGATTTTCTTAGACACTAGACCAATAAAAAATCCAACAAATGCGGAAACAATTACCCAGCTCCACCAAACAGATCCAAAGAATATCGCATCTTTTAGAGCGTGACCAATTAATCCAATCAATCCTCCTGCAATTGGTCCAAAAACAATCGTCATTAATGCTAGAAAGGCATATGAAGTTTCAATGGAAGTATTAGCTATTCCACTTGGAATGGATGCGGCCTTCCCTAATACAGCAAAAACGGCTGCTCCTATACCGATTGCAACAATCGTTTTAACAGATAATCCTTTTCTTTTCATCTATTCTTCCCCCTCTGAATTTTTTTAGTTTTCAAACTTTCGATTTCTAATTATAGCTGATTTTCGGGACTTTGCGAATAGTGATTTTCCAATTCGCTCCCGTGGAAATATGATACGCTTTAGCAAATGACCCTTGATTAATAGCGACCCCTAAATTATCTAGCGAATTCACATAAAGCAACGGTTCACCTAAATGGGTATCAGCGAAGCATCGACCAAAGGTCATAATGTTTTTATAAACTTGGCGAGTATTATTATCGATGGTTACTTGTAAGGAATCGCCATATGATATTCCCGCTTTTTCAAATAATTTCCGGCTTATATTTGTCCAAAGGTTACCGAAACGAATATCTAAAATATCGATAGTACCAGTAATTAGATCTCCCTGTAGGGTAGGATCAGATAAAGGCAGTTCAACAAGGTCATCCACATTTACAATTTGGCCAACCTCCTCAAAAGAAATAATATTTGCAGCCAAACGGGCACCAGTGTATGCGTAGACATCTCTGCCATGAAATGTGTACGATTCTCCTGAGTTTGGCAAACGATTTATCGATTCATCTATTTCACGCGCCTCAACAATCCCAATATTCTGTTTGATATGTGTGATAGTTCCATTATCTGGTGTAATGATATAACGGTTATCGGCTGTCTTTGCAACAATACTTAATCGATCAGATCCAACTCCTGGATCTACAACGGAAACAAATACCGTTTCTTCTGGCCAATATGAGGTCGTTTGATAGAGACGATATGAACCTTCCCATATATTGTATTGTGGAATATCATGTGTTAAATCAAATATTTTTAGGGAAGAATCGACGGATATGGCTACTCCATACATCGCACATACCGCACCATCACTTTTACCAAAGTCTGTTTGAAGAACTAAATTTTTTCCCATTTTCTTTCCTCCTTTTTTGTTTATAAAAAATAAAAAACCACGCCATTATCAATAATTGATAAGGACGTGGTTGGAATCAACGTGGTACCACCTTACTTCACTGCATGCTCACACATACAGTCTCATCAAGTACATAAGTCATAAGGACTCTTTATACTGTGGTATGGATAACGAGTACCAAATCTCGTCGGAACCTACTAGTATCAATGGCTCTTTTCTTAAACGGTTGCTTATATTATCGAAAGCACACATTTAATTCAAAAAGCTAAACTTGATACGTTCAGCACGAAACTCAGAGGCCATTGTTCAGATTTCTATTTTTTGCTTCTTTTCAGCTACCGAAGCTCTCTTTGTAAAAATATTGAAATCTTACTTTTCTCTTCATCGTTTTTAAAAGGTTTTTTCATATTCTGTTTTAATATTATCGTTATTATACGGAACAATATTTGACAATGCAAGAGTAAATTTAAAATAGTGTGAATTTAGCCATTTGTGTGGGATTCATTTCGTAGCGGAGAATTAATAAAAAAATAGAAAAAAATAGATGAAAAAAATATGGTCAGCTAAGCCACCACAGCATCAACACCTAAAATAAAAAACGTTGCTTTTATGTGTCCACTAGTGGTGCCTGACACCATTAATGACACCACCATTTTAATGGTGGTGATCTGTGTGGCCTTTTTTAGGGTTGGTAATAACAAATTCTTCTTCAGGAACAAAGAAAAATTGAATCCAAACTCCATCCAGGTATTCCGCATCCCGCTTGTCTAATAGGATATCAATGCCTTTATCCGTCTTTACAATTTCATCGTGCTCTGTTTGGTTATCGAATTGTAAAGCATAATGTGCATGATCTCCGTGCATCTCAGTGATAATAACACGAAGCATTTTCCCTTCTGATTCTTCATCATTCAACATCTTGTTCATGATTTTTGCTGCGTTACGGTTTATTTTCACCTGCATGGATAAGACCTCGATTCTAATTCATTCATTTACTATATATTCCATTATTTTATCACAATAGTGTAAAAGAAAAACATGATAAGATCCTAAAAATCCACCTTATACATATTAAGTTTTGTGAAAAGTAAAGACCCTTTATTCATTAAAGGGCTATTACAACTTTTATTATTATTTTACTGGAATCCAAATTTCTGAGTAATACTCAGGCTGATACGCATCATCTTCAGGATAAACTTCTAGTTCAGGAGTCCCTGCATGTTTGTAACCACTGGACGGAAACCATTCTGTGAAAATCTTTTCCCATGTTTTTTGCATTGCTTCTGGCATTGGTCCATGTACTTCAAAAACAGCCCAATTAGAAGCAGGAATTTCCAAGCTAAGCATATCCTTAGGCGTTTCTCCTTCATATGCAGCCCCTATCCAATAATCTATTTTCTTTGCTTCCGTCGAACTGTTATCCACACAAACACCTAGAACACCTTTGACCGGACCATTATTCAGACTACCTAATAGCCTGCTCGTACCATCCGCATTTACCTCTTCCCAAAACTTTGGGATTTCAATCAAATTTTCATTATTTTCGACAGAATACTCTCGTTTGATACCTACTACTTGGAACGCATCCTTCTCCACAATACTATATTTCACTGGTTCTACCCCTTTCAGACTCACCTGAATCGTCAGGCGGTTATAAGATTGCAGCTTCCCAATCCCTTTTCTTACTTCACTCGGTGACACACCATGCTGCCTGCGAAAGGCTTTGGTGAAAGCCTCGGGAGTATCGTAGCCATATTTGAAGGCTAGATCGATGATTTTTTCATTAGTTCTAGATAATTCTTCTGCGGCCAGTGTTAGACGGCGACGACGTATATATTCCCCTATCGATGTATTTGTCAAAACAGAAAATGTTCGTTGAAAATGAAACACGGATACATTCGCTTGTTTGGCAATATCATCGATACGAAGAGAGTCTAATAAATGTTTTTCTATATAGTCGATAGCCCTCTGTAATGACTCAACCCAAGCCATATTACTCCCCCACTCCTTAGTTCTATCCTAACATCTGAATATCCTTCTATCCTGTCTGTTTGTGCTTTATGATGGCAGTATTTGATAATCCCTAAAATAATAGATTCTTCCTTTCCATCCCCTTTATAAAGACTTCTTATAGTATCGGAAGGGTAAGCGTTACTTTTGTGCCTATGCCGGTTTTGGATATAAGAATGGAAGGCATGAAAAGATTTGTACATGAAATGTATACGAGATATTGATACAATTTTATCTTGTTGGTATACCCCGAACTATTGGTATTGGGTGGTTATCTAAGGAGTTTAAAATCGTTTTATATATTAAATTATTTATCATTAAAAAGTCATTAAAATAGAAAATTATCTACATAAATTATATTTAGTTTAAAACTATTCATTTTTTCTAGCTATTTTTGATTATATTTTACAATGTTTATCCTCATTTTGAAATAATCCATATTCATTTTATCTTAAATAGAACATAGTCATCTTCCCTGCAAGTGATTATTAGAAATAAGAAAAGCACGCAGTAAAACTGCATCTCAATTGTTTGGCCAACTAAAAATTGGGATGTAGTTCACTATCGTGCTTTTTTTACATTTAACTCTTCGTTAAATACCTCTCCTTCCCTATACAGGCTACACAACACTATTTTTTATTGAAGGAGTGTCAATTACATCAGGATCAATTAAATAATCTATTGGAATAGATGTCGGAGATAAATCACCATTTACTTCCCCAAAACCCTGATTACGCTTATATGTGGTAAATTGGTCTATATATTGAATAGGACCTACATTCACCACTGATGCATTATCAACATTATTAACTTTGAACCCCAGGAGATTTAAAGCGAAAGGAGTAATAAACACCATTTTTATACCTCCTTATAAACATAAACCTATATTATGCTATTCTTTACAGAAGGTGTATCTATGAAATCACAATCAATAGCAGTTGTAACAGGGAAAAAGACTGGGGAGAAGTCACCATTCACTTCTCCAGTTCCTTGATTTCGTTTATAAGAAACGAATACATCAATGTGTTGGCTAGCACCCATATTAACAACGGAGGCATGATCCACAATATTTATTTTAAAACCTTGCAGGTTTATCTCCACTGGGGCAAAATTCATAGATTACCTCCTAATCTAAAGAATGCAACTGTCCATTTACTCAATATTGGATTGTTTTGTTCCGAAAAAATCTAAAATATCATCATCAATTATTTCACTTGCGTTAATAAATTGAACACTGCCATCGGAAAATTGTTGTCCGAATGCTTGATTTAGTTTTTCACTGACATTTTTATTTACTTGAAATGTTGATCCTAAAGAAACGCTACTTAAATGAGAAGCGTTAACAATAATTAAATCACTAAGATTTATCCGTGTCGGGTTAAATTTCATATCTCATTTCCCTTCCCAAAGACTAAAAGAATTATTTAATATTATGTAAAGCAGAGGAATAATATTCTGTATAACTTTTTTATTTCCTGTCCTGCTTTTATCATTAGGGATTTTATATACTACTGTGAGATATATGATTTCCTAAGAACAAAGGCGCAAGAGCCCCTTGTCCATCGGAGTACGGATTTCGTAGTCTTCGATGCAAGATTTAGGAACCCGTGCTGAGGTAGTTCACGAGCTATTGAAATTGGCACTTCAAATTTCACTTGATGTTGACTTATCGTAGGGAGAAGACGGAGAAATCCGCTAGCCGACAGGCGCTGAAGGACAATCTAATTCTAAAAGTCTAGAAGTGTATTTTTCTTTTGGAATATGACTTATCCATTGATAAAGTCGATCGCATTGAGGGTGTACAAACTTTTTATATAGAGGCATCACGATTATGCAGCGTACCATCTAAATCAAATAAAACAGCTTTAATCATTTTGCTTCGTTCCCTTTCAAGCGTTTAAAATATACAACCGTTTTTCATCCACTTCCCGAACACTTTCTAAGAAATACATTAGATTAATGCCCAAACCATTTAGGTTTTATTGAATACCATTTAATAACGGGATATAAAGGAGGGGAATTATGTCATCTAATAAGAAACGTGAAAAAGTTATTCATGTCGACAATCTTGTCATCCATGCTAAAAATGTGGAGATTATTCAAGAGCATCAAGAGAATCACACTCCACCTCAACCAGAGAGAAGAAATCCATGGGATTTCTTCTGGAGAGGCCAGCAAAGAGTTCAAGAAAGTACGGAAATGTCCTCTGAGAACACCACTACAGAACAACACTAATCAAAGTAGTAAGAAAAGCGTAAGCGCCGCAGCTCTAGCGTACGAATTTCGTAGTCTTCGACGCAAGACTTAGGAACCCGTGCTGAGGTAGTCCACAAGCTATTGAAATTGTAGTGTAAATTTCACCTGGAGCTAGACAGAGTCTACATTAGTTAAATAATTAATTTTATTAAAAATTTATACTTTCTTACCTTTTGAAAAAGGGCCAAAACGATGGCCCTTTTCATTATTTTTTGCAAAGTTCAATTGCCAAGAAACTCCGAATCGATCTTCTACCCACCCAAACAAAGTGCTTACAGGTAATGAAGCTAATGACATTAAGACTTTTCCACCTTCCGATAATCTTCCGAATTTTTCCTTTGTTTCTTCTTCAGAATCACAGGTCACAAATAGTGAAATGGAAGGGGTAAAAGTAAAGCCATGCTTAATGGCACTATCTATACACATGAATGTTTGTCCTTGAATAGTGAAAGTGGCGTGTAAGATAGATCCGTCTTCTTGATAAAGAATATTATTTATTTCGGATTCCTCAAAAATAGAGGTGTAAAAATTCATCGCCTCATTAGCCTTACCTTCGAACATGAAGAAGGTAGAAATTTTTTGATTTGACTCTATCATCTAAATAACCGCCTTTGTAAATGATTGAATATTTCTTCAATTTCATCATTCCTACTATTAAAAACAAACATAAAGGCGTTCTTCTTAAAAAGAAAATCGCCATGATATCAAACAAAATACAAAATCAGAATAAAAAGGAGAATCATACCTAACTCTTACATAAAAAACCTTTTTTTGGGTAAATTAGCTTTTATAATGAATTATTCAAAATGAATACAATAAAAGCTTGTTCCATCTCACTTAAACATAGTAGTCAAATTTTATTCATTAAATGCTTAGCATTCGGGGGTTTATCATGCAACCGCCATTGATTCCAGAAAATAAAAAGTTCTCCCCTTATCTAATATTTTTTACTATTGCTGCAATGCAAATTGGGATTGGAGTATTAGGATTTCAACGGATAATCGCCAAATTAGCTGGATACGATTCATGGCAATCTGTTATTTTGGCTGGAATAAGTACACATATAATCTTGTGGTTTCTCTATAAACAATTAGAAACAGTTAATGGTGATATCACCGATGTTCACAGAGCCGTTTTTGGAAAATGGATTGGGAATCTTTTTAATATCTTTTTTGTATTTTATTTTTCCATGTATGTAGTGACTGTTCTGCGGACATATATTGAAGTAATTCAAGTATGGATGTTTCCTGATTTAAGTACCGCCTGGTTTGCATTGCTTTATTTACTTTTAAGTATCTACGTTATTAACGGTGGGATTCGAACAATTGTCGGCATTGCCTTTTTCGGCTCGATTCTCCCCTTTTATATTATTTTTTTCTATGGCTTTGCAATTCCTTATTCAGACTTTCGGCACTTTTTGCCATTATTTAATCATTCTTTTAACGATATCTTAAAGGCATCTCAAGGTATGTCATTAACCAATCTTGGCTATGAATTGATTATGGTTTACTATCCATTTATTAAGCAGCCAAATAAATCAAAAAAATGGGCACATGTTGGTTTGCTTTTCACTTCTTTTTTGAATTTGTATGTAACACTTATTACGTTTGCATTTTATTCGCAACCTCAATTACAAAAAGACATTTGGGCAACGCTGACCACCTTCAAGATTATACATTTTCCAGTTGTAGAACGATTTGAGTTCATTGGAATAGCAAATTGGTGTTTAGTTATACTTCCTATAATTTGTTTATCATTATGGAGTGCAAGCAGAATATTAAAAAGAACCTTAAAAGTCAAACAAAAATACGGAATTTACTTATTAAGCTTCTTTATATTTCTAGGGTGCTTACAATTTAAAACAAGATTACATATCGATACAATTAATAATTTACTCGCCGATGTTGGTTTTATCGTTAACTATCTTTATTTCCCTGGATTGTTTTTATTGCTAATGATAGTAAATAAAGTGAGGAAATGGGTTGGAAAGGCAAAATAGATATTCATTACTTTCACAATAAAATAATATTAATAGGAAATGAGATCTTCCGGTAAGGGAAGTCTCGTTTTTTCTTTATCATTTGTCTTTGGTATATTAGTTTGAATATTTCATTTTTGTTCTTGTTGTTGCAATTACGTTCCCATGTTACTATTCAAATATAAGGGGTTGAGGGGGAATAATATTGAGAATCACACAAACAACGGTAGGAATTTTGTTCGAGTTTTGGTGGCTTATTTTAGCTATTTTCGGATGGACAACACTTATTATTTTTTGGAGAAGAGCAAATAAACACGATCGCTAAAATTTCTAATGTTTCTAATCATGAAAAAATGGATGGAAGCCTTATTTCTCTAGTTGATTATTCATTTCTATTTCTATAATATAGGACTGTTGGCACAATTGATTATGAGAAATGTGCAAGCGCCTTGCTCATCGGCGTACGGATTTCGTAGTCTTCGACTGAGATAAAGGAAACACAGTGAGGTAGTTCACGAACTGATGTTGACTTATCGTAGGGAGGAGACGGAGAAATCCGCTAGCCGATAGGCGCTATTGAAATTGAAGTACAAATTTCACCTGGAGCTAGACAGAGACTATACTATTTTAATAATCTAGTTCGTAAAAAAAATTATAGTTCTGATTATTCCAAATAGAGGATTGGTTATGGTGACTAGGGCATCCACATTAAAACGGCGAAGATCCAAAAGCAGGAAGAGAATTTTAAGGAGCCTGTTGGTTTTTTGCCTACTCATTTTACTCCTAATTGGAGTCTCCTATCGTTTCATTCACAAAAAAGCAACACAATCTAAACCAATGGAACAAACGCATCAAAAACATATAACGGTAAAAACCGCTCCAAAAAATATAAACGACAAAACGAATCATATAGCGAGTGGAAAATCAAAAACAAAGCATTCCCAAAAAAGCATCGTAAAGAGCAAAGCTATTGATAATTATTTAAAAAGCATTCACTTTAACGGAACTGCTGTAGTGGTAAAAAATGGTCAGTTTGTCATCAATAAAGGCTACGGGCTTGCAGATAGAAAGAATCAAATACGGAACAATCCTAATACCCTTTACTATATTGGCTCCATTACGAAATCCTTTGTATCTGCATCCTTTATGCAGTTGGAGGATAAAGGCTTAGTAAATACTAATGATTTATTGTCTAAATACCTTCCAACATTCCCACATGCAAATGAAATAAGAATCTTTAACTTATTAACACATACATCTGGAATACCGGAACATATGGAGACAAATGACAAGCTTTCAAGAGAGCAGTTGATGGAGAAAATCGGCAAAGGTGCACAGGTCTTGCTATTCAAACCTGGAACACAATGGAATTATTCTGATTCAAATTATGCGATTATCGGTTACATCATTGAAAAAGTTACTGGTCAATCCTTACACGACTATATTCGCGAGCATATATTCAAGCCAGCAAATATGAAGGCATCAGGTTTTGGGGAAGATTTATCCCTTTCAACCAACCGCTCTATCGGCTACAAGCTAAAGGATAATTCTATCTACACACCAAATATGCCTGATTTTTCACAGTTGTTCGGGTGTGGTGATATCTATACATCCGCTTCAGATTTGTATAAGTTTGATTTAGCAATCCATTCGGGTAAATTATTTTCCGCGAAGAGCTCTAATCAAATCTATACTCCAAATAAATCGAATTACGGCTTCGGCTGGTATGTGGATCCTGGAAGTTATTCCTCACATGGAGTCATGCCTGGCTGGAATGGACTGAATAGTTATGCAAAAAGCGGAAAAATTTATGTAGTATTGCTGTCAAATATTCAAAACAACATTCAATCATTTGGTGTTGTAAATAATGATATATATATAAAATTAGCAAACTTTCAAGGTTCCTAAAAACAATAGGGCTGTTCGATTAGTCTATTTTTCGACTATTGAACAGCCCTTTTTATTAATTCCGGGTGTCAGGCACCTGGAATTTTTACTTGACTGATTGATTTTTTGATTTTAAAATAAATTAACTGTTCGATAACCTTCGAATGATTATTTTGTATGACGATTGTAGAATAAATAATAAAGAACGGAGAAACTTATGTGTATAGGATAAAGAAATGGTTTTCATATTTTCATCCCTTGGTTAACATTCTTTTGTTCGGTTCATTGTTTATTTCCATGACTGTTTCAATGAGCGCGCCCTTTCTTGCAATCTACTTAAAGAAATCAACTGATTTGGGTTATGGGCTTATTGGATTTATTATTGGGGTAACTCCATTAACTGCTGCATTTGGTGGAATTATTGGTGGTATTCTATCAGATCGGTTGGGACGTAAGCAGCTGATGATCATTTCCTTATTCGTGCTGTCTATTTCGTATGTGTTTTTGGTAGTAACTCCTAATCCAATTGCCTTAGTTATCATTAATAGTTTGAGAGGATTATCGTCCTCATTTTTTGCTACCATTTCAAAGGCATTAATGGCTGATTTAACAAAACAAAGTAAACGATATAAATTATTTTCCGTTAATTATATGGCTGCTAATATTGGATTTATTATCGGGCCAATGATCGGAGTATTATTAGGAGCAGCTGAAAATAAATCCACTTTCATATATACTGCAGTTTGTTATCTACTGTATGGAATTGGTTTAACCATTCTTCTTTCTTCCATCAAGGTTAGTCAATCAAACAAGGATATCGTTCAGAAATCTACTATTCTCAACTCCTTAACAACCATTAGAAAGGATATTATTTTGTTATTTTTTATCATGGGCGGAATTTTTCTTACGGTTGTTCATGGGCAAATATCCGTTATTCTTTCTCAATATTTAAATAAGAAGATGAGTGATGGAACCACTCTATTTGGTGTTCTTATGAGTACAAATGGAATAAGTGTCATTTGTTTGCAGATCCCGATTTTGCGATTATTTAATAAATGCACCGTACTGCAACGGTTATCATATGGAATTGGATTTTTCATACTTGGTGAAGCTGGATTCGCCTTTTCAACCACATGGTCATGGTTTATTATATCTATGGTAATATTTACTATAGGGGAAATGTTAATTGTCCCTGCAGAAAATGAACAGGTTGATGAGATAACGCCGAGTCATCTTAAAGGAGCCTATTATGGAGCGCAGGGATTCACCTCTATCGGAAGCTTTCTGGGTCCGTGGATTGGGGGCATCCTACTTTCTAAATGGGGTGGAAAGCCAATGTTTTTCACGATGATAATCATTGCGATTATTAGTTTGTCTTTTTATATGAAAGGACATCATTTAAAAAGGAAGGTCCATGTACAAAATAGTATGAATTCAAATGCATAATTCTTGCTAAAAAGATCCTACGACCTGCTCATCTTTTGTTGTTATTCGGCATATTTTCAAGTAGTTTTAGCAACCAATTATTTTTACACAGAAAAGAAGGCGAAATAGCATGTACCAAATTCGATTTTCATATTCTCCGGTATATGAGCTAATTACCAGCTTATATACTTACTTAAATATAAAACAACATAAAAACGGTGAAATGACGAAGCAATGGAAAGAAAAGACGAAACATACATTAACAAAGCAATTTGCAGAGGTATTGGAAAATGAAAAGTGGGAAGTGTTGCATCGAACGGTTCTGCTCGTTTCACAGTGCCCTAAAAATCATTCTACGAGAGATTTTTTATCTTGGTTTGAAAAAATCTCAACAGGAGAGCTTTATGATCGCCTTGCACCTTGGGTTCATGCTATCCCACTTAACCTCCAAGAAATAAGAGATCAAAGTGTATATCTTTTGTCAGAATGGAATCATCAATATTTTTCAAAACTAGATCCTGCATTATTTTCAGAGCTTGAACAACGGTCAAAACAAATGGAGCAATTAGCAACAAAGGAAAATCCATACACCGTTTTAAATAATGTGTCAAACGGATTAGTATTAGAGCCAACCGACACCCTAAATGAGGTAATCCTAGTTCCACAATATCATATGTACCCATATAACGTATTGGATTTCCATCGTGGTATGGCTACCCTTCTCTATCCATTCAAAAAAATGACTCCTGAGGAGGAAAGGCTGGAAGCAATTTATAAAAAATCACAAGGATTATCTGATAAAAACCGTCTAGATATATTAACTTTATTGATAGAAGGAAACCAAACCCTTACTTATATACAGGAGAAAACAGGTTTGGCAAAAAGCACTGTACATCACCATTTAACACTATTAGGCCAAGCAGGTATAATCAATAGACATTATTATGGTTCAAGTCAAGTTGCCTATTATAGTCTAAGATCTTCCTCTTTCCATGATTTAGTGAACCATTTTCATGCCATTGGATTATGTTAAGAGATTCATGCAATTTCAAAAAAATTGTGTATTGAAAACGAAGATAAAGAAATAGAAAAGGAGCCTCCCCCATGATTTTGAAGGGAACAAGGCTCCTTTTTGATGTTCAATCTACATATCTATTCTAAAGATCTTATCAGATCCATTTCAAATAGTCTTCTAAACGCATTACAATCTTGAATATTGTCTATTTTTTCTTTAATTTGGCGAGCACATTCATCTAGAGAAAGTTCAAATGTATTAATTTCAATATCATAAATGTTATGACCATGAATACGTTCTAATTGCCATTTTGCCTGTCCTATATGTCTGTCACCTCGTTCCTTTTCCCTTCTTTCAAGCTCTTGAATAGGGCAATGGACACCTACAAACACAGCAGGATATTCATGTAGAAGTCTTGCACATTCACCTAGCCAATCTTTTTCTTCAGGTATATCCAAGATAACCGTATCTACAATTACATTGAATCCTAAATCACTTAATAATTTGATACTGTGGTGCATGGCCGAAGCACTTTTACCAAGGTAATTCCAAAAATCTTTTTCTAAATGTTTCTCGGGAACCATGCCCTCAAATGTGTCTAATGATATATGAAAATATGGTTCAGCAAAAATATCCTGAAGTTTTCTAGTTAAACTCGTTTTTCCTGCACTTGATGTTCCATTTAAAAAGATGATATTTCCTTTCCCCACTAAACCCGCTCCCTTTTACAAAGACACGAAAAATTTTTAATCACATAATTACCCAAAAAGAAAACTGAATATACAGTTTACTTTATAGAATTTATTAAGAAATTTCAATCTCTCTTATATGTTTTTTTCATCTATTTTCTGTTCCCACTCACTCAAATACATCATCGGCCACTCTGGATTTTCCTCTGGCAATTTAGTGATAAATTCAATACTATTTCCATCAGGGTCATTAAAGTACACCATTGCATGACCAGAACTTGGCATAACAATAGGTTCAATAGGAGCAAATCCAAAATCCTCCCTCATTTCAATTCCACGTTCCTTTAACCATTCTTTTGCATTTTTCAAATCCTCTAACTCTACGGATAATGCAAGGTGCCGTAAGGACGGGTGATAAGGAGTTGATACAACTTGAGGATTTTCCCAAAGACCTATCCAACTTTCATGTTTTTTGATCCAGAAAAAGGCTAATGTTTTTCCTTTTTCGGCGAGCTCCAAACCTAATGATTGAAAAAATTGTACTGATCTTTCTAAATCACTAACTGGTAGATGTGCCTCATATAAATTTTGAATCATGTTTCTCCCTCCAAATTTTTCGTTTAAATACCTATCTTTAATACTTCAAAACAATACTCTAACCTACTTTTCTCTTTAATCTAATCTTAGTAGATGAAAGAATATCCTGTATCAATAAATTGATTGATATTTCTTTGAGACTTTAGTCGTACCATACACATATGTCTATTGAGAAATGAGAATAAGGTATTTCAATACAAATGGTCAACCATCACTATATGTTTTAATTAGAAAAGACACAGCAAAATTAGCTGTGCCTTTTTCTATTACTCAATGAAATTCCGAAATTAAATTTGGAACTGCTTCACAATCATTTTTTTGATAATCCTAATCTGCCCCCTATGATTCCATTCATCTTCGAAAACAGGAAACCATATTACCCTTGCTCCTTCTACTTCTTACTATTTAGCTGGTTTATGTTGAAAAACTACTTCAAATGTTGTTAATTCTGAATGTAACACGGGATTATCTTCTGAATTCCCCTCACTATTTTTTCCATGTGCCCTTTGGAACTTTCTGCTTTCTACCCAATCATTAAAAAATTGACGATCTTCCCATGTTGTACAAATTTTTAACTCATCGTATTCTGGGCTATTTTCCTTTTTCAATACTTCCATTAGGACAAAACCTTCAAAGGTATGTACAGATTTTGGTGTTTGAAAACGAGTAAGTATTTCATCGTCCTTTTTTAATTTGAATCGTATTCACCGCTTTCATCATCTTCATAATACTACCTCCTTAGTTTGTAAATATTCGACTACAGCTTGAGCAGATTCGCCACCTATTTGGGCATGACGAAAAAGTGGAATTCCATGCGGTCCTTTTGCATGAATCATATCTGGAAAACGTTCAATTATCGATTTCAAAATATTTAGCTCCCCAAGCATTGCAGCTGTAAAAATATCCATTCTTGCCCCTTTTTCAAGAAGCAATTCAGCTATCATCCTACTTCCCGTATGTGCAGCAGCACCTAGCCCACTTTCCCAATCGTCTCCTCCCCAATTCATAACCGAATGTATAAGCGCAGGTTCCTCAGAAAGAAGCTGTTTTACCTTAGCGAAATCTCCATGTGCTGCTACAATGAAGTCCCTTACCAGATCATGACTCAATGGCTCTCTTTTCAAATGGATCCTTCCTTTCTCCTAGCTTGATTGGGGTGAAAAATATCTTTCCATCTTCCTCATAAAGAGTGGCATCAATTTCAAAAATCGATTGAAACATTTCTCGACATAACACACATTGTGGAATCCCATCATATTGAATTTTGCCTTTCTTTAAGACAATAAGTCGATCGCTATAGCGAGCTGCCTGATTGATGTCATGTAAGACCATCACAACCGTCATTCCAAACCTTGCATTTAGCTCCTTAACAAGTTCCATTACTTCGAGCTGATGAGAAATATCAAGAAAAGTCGTCGGTTCATCTAATAACAAAATTTTCGGTCGCTGTGCAATAGCCATAGCAATCCATGCTCTTTGTCTTTCCCCACCCGAAAGAGATTGCAGCATTCGATTGCGTAAATGGTTTATCTTCGTAACATCGAATGCCCACTGAATAATGTCTTGGTCTTCATTCGTCAATCTACTGTGTGCACTACGATGTGGATATCTGCCGAACTCAACAAGTTCCTCTACTGTCATATCCAACTGATGATCTTGCATTTGTGGTAACATTGCTAATTTTTTTGCTACCTCTTGACTTTTCAACTGTTTAATATCTTTTCCATCGAGAATCACTTCTCCACCCATGGGTGAAATGAGTCGCGAAATCAACCGTAGTAAAGTAGATTTTCCAGATCCATTTGGTCCTATCAAACTAACAATCTCCCCTTTTTGTACATGTAAATCAATTGAATCTAAATAAAAGGAAGAACTATGCTTGAATGACACATTTTTAGTGAGAAGCAATCGAATCCCTCCGTCTTTGAATCATATATAAAAAGAATGGACCACCTAAAAAAGATAACAAAATGCCAACTGGCAATTCGATCGGATCAAAGGCACTTCTTGCTACTGTATCTGCAATAACAACGAGAAGTCCGCCGCCAAGTGCAGATGCAGGCAATAAATACCGATAATCTCCCCCGATGATTAATCGCAAAATATGGGGAACGACAAGTCCAACAAAACCAATTAATCCAGAAACACTTACCGCAATACCCGCAAGAAGCGTACTAATAATAATGAGAAAGAATCGGCTTCTTTCAACATTATGTCCGAGTAATTTCGCTACTTCATCTCCAAGTCTTAATATCCGAATATGCTTGATGAAAAAAAGCGCTAATACGAGTGCAACTATTACATAATAAATAATCATTTTGAATTGCACCCATCCCACACCTGCAATCCCTCCTGCAAGCCAGGGAAGAACCGACTGCACTCGATCGCTATAAATTAGCATTAATGCACTCATAAAGGAGCCGATGATAGCATTAATAGCAACCCCTACCAAAATAATTCTGACAGGTGAAGTTCCTCCCTTCCAAGACAATGCGTAAATAAGGAGTGATGTAATAAATGCTCCTAGAAAAGCCGCAAGAGGCAATAGAAATATGTATGCTGGAAAGATAATCATTATAACCGTTGCGGCAAGACCTGCTCCCGATGAAACCCCAATGATTCCTGGATCGGCTAAAGGATTTTTCATAACCCCTTGTAGTATTGCCCCTGATGAAGCCAAGCACATCCCGACTAGCATTCCAATTAACACTCTTGGAAACCGTAATTCCCATACAATCCTTCTTGGAAGTGAATCGTCTGTATTAACAATCCCTTTCCATATTTCACTAAAAGAAAAAGTAACAGGACCAATCATTAAGCTTACTATGCATGCAAGTATGAGGGTGATGCCGAATACCACAAAAACAATATTGCGCTTTCTTGCAAAAGGATGGGTATTTTTAAGCACTTTCACTTCTAATTCTTCCATGTTACTGAACCTTCGCTAATTCTTTTTTCATCACTTCTAATGCTTCGGTCACTTTCGTACCAGGATTTGTGCCAAATAAATTAGCCGGTAAGATAATGACATGACCACTTTTCACAGCATCTAAATTCTTCCAAGCAGCGTTTTTCTTCATTTCTTTTTCAAAAGCCGCTTTTACTCCATTAGGATCTCCGTGAGTAATCAGCATCACAACCTGTGGATTTCTTTCAATGATCTTCTCAATACTTAAACTTGCATATTGTGGATAGCTCTTCTCTTGGTTAAAGTCAGCAGCAATATTTTCTCCACCAACCTTTTCTAATAAATCACCCGAAAGTGAATTTGGAAGCGCGGCTAGATACGTTCCTGGTGCGCCATAGACTAATAGAGCTCTAACAGGATTTGTTTTATTATCTTCTTCACTTGCTATCTTTTCTGTAATCGATTTATTTAAGTTCTCGGCAGCCACTTCTTTTTTGAACATTTTTCCGTACATACTAATCATTTTTTGAATATCCTCAATTGAATCTGCCTGAGTATATACAACCTTCGTCCCTTGTCTTTCTATATTTGCAGCTTGCTGCTCAAAACCAATAGATGCGACTAACACATCTGGATGAACTTCCGCAATTTTTTCAAAGTTTGGTTGGTGAGGATTACCGATCTCTGTAATATCTTTTATTTCATTTTCAACTGGGCCACTTGCGGTTGGACGCCCCGTTACGTTCGCACCCAAAGCAAGCAAAATATCAAGATCTCCTGAACTCAAAGTCGCAATGGACTTCGGAACAGATTTAAAGGTAATTTTTTGTCCGGATGCATCTATTATTTCAATAGATGATGATTCTGGTTTACTATTTTCAGCAGCATCTTTTTGATTACTATTTCCGCATGCTCCTAAAACGAGTAATAGTAGCACAGAAAAGAAAATCATACATGTTTTCTTCATTATTTATCCCCCTAAACCATATAATTGATAATGATTATCAATATAAATTATATACAATATACATGAGAATGATTCTCATTGTCAATTACATTTTTGCTGATTTTAATTTATGGGATACTCAAAGAGTCATTATGGTAGTAATTAATTGGAAAAAAACATCACTTGGTTTCGATGTAAATCTCCATTTTATACTTATCGATTTTCTTATCGTTCAATAGAACTTTTCCTTTGACCGCGTGAAAGCCCCTTTTGCAAACAACCATAAAGATTGTTTACAAAAGGGGCTTCCTAAATCATCAAGCGCTATTTTGGGGGAATTTTTAAAAAAAATCTGCTTCCCAGTATGGTTTTAACTATTAATATAAAATAAAGCAGCACGTCATTATGATCAGAAACCGTAAGCTTCTTCTTTTGCTTTTCTTACAAGATCCATTGCATTAAAGATTTGAATTGTGTCGTCAACCAGATGATCTAAACGGAAAAGAATATCATCGTTAATGATTTCCTTACGGTAGAAGTCTTTTTCTTCTATGAATACATAAGTTGGAACGATGTGAGCTTTCATATATGCTAGAATGGGTTTTAATTGTTGCTCCACCATTAAATAATGCTTCGCTGTACCAGCCGTTACGACACTGCTTACGACTTTATCACGAAAAGCGTTAACTGGTAGTAAGTCAAAGATGTTTTTTAGTGTTGCCGGAATGGATGCTTGGAATACTGGTGTCCCAATAATGATGGCATCTGCTCCCATAATGGTCTCTGTAACGTATTTGGTATCTCCATCATATTCAAAGTAATTACGTCCATCGCTGAATTCCACAGTATAATCAGCTAAATCTAGTAGTGTGACTTCATGCTCAGGGTATTTTTTTTCAAGCATTTCTACTGTTTTAAGCATTGCTACTCTTGTATTTGAACCTACAATAGATCCAGCTATTACTACGATTTTCATGTTGTTCGCCCCTTTTATTTTCCTGTATATTTTTTAAGTGCTGGAATGATATCGTTGCCGATAATTTCAATATTTTTCATAATCTTCTCGAAAGGTACCCCGCCAAAATCAATTTGCGCCATAAAACGTTGCATACCATAAAGTTCATATTGATAAAGCAATTTTTCAATTATTTGTTCTTTGCTGCCAACCATTAATGCATCACGTGTATCAGGTGCTTGAGCGAATTGTTGCTTAGGGTATCCACCACCGCGAATCGCAATAAATCCACCATTAATATGTGGGTACATGCCTTGTAATGCTTCTTTTGTTGTATCTGCCACATAGAACAAGCTTGTTGTCGCAATGGGTAATGTTTTTGGATCAAAGCCGCTTTTTTCAGCTGCCTCACGATAGGCATCAACGGAAGGCTTAAAGTTAATTGCTGGGCCTCCTAAAGTAGTCAGCGTCATAGGAATTCCCATAAAACCGGCTTTAATGGCACTCGCCGGTGGTCCGCCGACTGCACGCCAAATTGGAATTCTGCCATTTTTGGGCTGCGGCAGGATATGGGCATTTTGTAATGGCGGTCGGAACTCACCTTGCCAAGTAATCTGTTCTTCTTCATTTATTTTTTTTAGTAGTTCTAATTTCTCTTCAAAAATTTCCTCATAATCCTGTAAATTAACACCGAGTAATTGGTAAGCACCTACACGCGAGCCGCGACCGGCAACAATTTCCGCACGGCCATCTGAAATTAAATCAATAGTGGCGAAGTCCTCATACACACGTATAGGGTCTGATACACTAAGAACGGTGGCCGAGCTTGTGATTTTAATCTTATTAGTCGCTTGAGCGATTGCACCTAAAACAACCGTATGTGCTTGTGTGGTGAAATAGGTTTGGTGACTTTCACCAACACCAAATACATCAATCCCTGCTTGTTCAGCTAGTTTACTTGCCTCAATTAACTCATTAATACGTTGCCCTGATGGTATACGAGAACCCGTTAATGGGTTGGGCATGTGATCACCTAAAGAGTAAAGTCCAAATTCTATTCCTTTGGATGGGTCAATTCGATATTGTTCCATAATTAATTCTCCTCAATTGGTTCTAGATTTTCTTCAATTTCAGTACGACGATTTTCTAAAAACGGCGGTAAATCTAATTTTTCACCGAGTGTTTCAATATCTCCGTCGATAATAAAGCCTGGTCCGTCTGTTGCAATTTCAAAAAGAACACCGTTTGATTCTCTAAAATATAAGCTTTTAAAGTAGAAGCGATCTACAATGCCTGATGAATGAAAGCCGCGTGCCCGTACTTGTTCATCCCAGTAGGCAAGCTCATCCTCACCTTTGACACGAATTGCTAAATGATGGATACTTCCTCGTCCTGGTTTTTCAGCTGGACCGTCTAAATATTTCACAACGATTTCACCGAATACCTCGCCTTGAACCGCTTGGAAAATCGCTTCATCTTTCGTACGTGAAGCTTCTTTATAGCCAAACATTTCAGTTAGTGTTCGTGTTAGTTTATCAAGCCTGCGCACCGTTATTTCCACTGATCCCATGCCTTGAATTTGATGTTCTATAGGTAAATTTGATTTTTCCCACGTTTCCCAGTGCTCTACTTTCTCCCCATTTGATACAAGTAGAACCATTCGTAATCCTTCTGGATCTTCAAAGTGCAGAGCAAGTCGGTTTGCATACGTTGTGATATCACTATGCTGAACTTGGTAATCATCAAAACGCGCTTTCCAATAAGTTAAGCTCTTTTCTGTTGGTACAAGTAATCCAATTTGGGTAATGGCATTAGTACCTCTGTATGTGCGCCCAACGATTGGGATTTCAAAAAATGATAGTTCCGTGCCTGGACTTCCAGTTTTATCTCCGTAAAATAAGTGGTACATCGATGGATCATCTTGGTTGACTGTCATTTTCACACGGCGTAAACCAAGTACATCTCGATAAAAATGGTTATTTTGTTTCGCATCCTTTGTAATCATTGAAATATGATGATGGCCTTGAATAGTGTACATATATTTTCCCTCCTAATTATCAGTTGATTAATCAAGTGATAAAGTAAAAAAATTAGCTTTTTTTCATTTTCTTTTTTTCACTATTTTTTTGTACACGGGACATAAGTGAATATAAAACTTTTTGTTCTTCCTCAGATAAACATTCATCAAAGAATGATGATTGGAACGCAAGCTGAGCTCCAAATGCATTATCCAGTTTTTCGCGTCCTTTCTTTGATAGTGAAATGGTTTTCGTTTTCCACTCTTGCTTCCGTTCAATAAGTCCGTCTTTTTCGAGGCGAACAAGCATACGAGAAATACCGCCTTGTGTCACTGTTACTTTTTCAGCTAGATCACATTGTGTTAATGGTTCGTAAGTTGAAATTTGCATTAACACATCAAATTGTGCGGTTGTCAAATCAAATTGCTTCAAAAAATCATTTGATAATAAGTTACTTTGATGTGTAAACCGTGTGAGTCGTAGCCAAATTAATGACCCGAGAGTATTATTCTGCATATTGTTTGTCACTCCCTTTCATTACTCTCACTTTACTACTCAACTGATAAAAACACAAGTAAATTATCTTGAATTTGAATATTGTTGAAAAGTAAAAAAATCAGTGGGACTTCGTCGAATTTATAATTTATATTTAAAGACGGCAAAATCGTAATAATTTTTTCTAATATCTTAATAGCATTTTCCTATTACACCCAATATCTTCAAAATGATAGAATATTACTAAATGGAGCTGATACCTATCATTGTGCTTTCTAATATTGAAAACGATATAATAATAAATACCTTCATATTAAATAGATCAATAATTGTTGCTGCATAATCATTTAAAAAAAGAATATTTTATTCATATGAAGAAAGTAGGATTAGTTATGGACAATATTAAAAATATTTATTGTGTTGGTCGAAACTATGCTGCCCACGCAAAAGAGTTAAATAATGAAATTCCTAAATCGCCATTTCTATTTTTAAAGCCTACCCATTCCCTAGTCGAGGCAAAAGGGCAAGGGATTTCATTTCCAAGAAATCAGGGGGCAGTTCACTTTGAAACCGAACTGGTTATTAGAATTGGAAGACATTATGAAAAAGGAATAAAAGCGGATGATTTGATTGATAGGATGGCAATTGGTCTGGATTTTACATTAAGAGATGTTCAAAACGAACTAAAGAAAAAAGGACAGCCATGGCTACTTGCAAAAGGATTTCAAAATTCAGGTGTAATTAGTAAATTTATAGCTTTTCCTGGAATGGAAGAAATGAAGAAAACTGATTTTTCTCTTGTGAAAAATGGAATGAAAGTACAACAAGGAAATATTCAAAATATGATTTTTGATTTGCAGACAATTATTGATTTTACAGCATTTCACTTTGGTTTGGGAGAAGGAGATATAATATTTACCGGAACTCCAGAGGGAGTAGGAGAAGTTGTAGACAAGGATCATTTGTCATTATTATGGGGAGATAAAGTTCTTGGTGAATGCTTTATTAAATTAGTGTAGCTGCATAGTTTACATATTCGCTTATATGTTTAATGTAATAGCTTGGTATGAATTTTTACGTGAAATTAAAATTGCCATAAAACAGGCGGTTTTAATTTCACTCAATAAGGGCACACAAGCTTCACACGAAAATTAACAATTAAAATAACAAAAAGAGCTGGATAATTCCAAACTATTCTTCATTAACTTACTGTTTCTTCAATGAAAGCCCTACTTATTAGACTTAATTAGCTTTTCTTCGCGGCAGCAAAGATTTCCAGCAATTCCTTAATATCAAAACCGGTTATTCCTGAAATCTTTCCTTGATCGTTGAGAGTCATATATCCAGTGATGGTAGATCTGTTTGTTTTACCATCTTTAGAGCATTCCACCTCAGCTTCAAAGGTATAAGAATTAAATTTGCTATTTTCCAATTGCACTTCAATATGTGTTGGTTTTAATTCATACCCAGCAGAATGTGCGGGCAATAGAACAGTAAACCCTAGACTTGTACTAACAAATTCTTCAAAGTAACTTTCTGCTATAAGATTCCCATAGGTGTCTTTTAAATATTGAATTTGTGCCGGTATATCATGTGAATTAAGTACCTCTTTTAGTTCGTTAGTAGTGGTTAATTCTTTTTCAACGAATGTTTTAACTGTCTTCATGTTTTTTGAATCGGTCTCTGAATTTTCCCCATTATCTTTTGAAGAAACAGGAGTCGTAATTTCACCCTTGTCTTTCGAAGTAGTGGGATTTAAATTAGAACAACCTACAACTGAAATAAGTACCGACGTAATAATCACACATTTCATTAAAAGCCCTTTCATAAGATCCCCCCTAAGCTTAATGAATTCAATTTTTAACGAATGGATCCAGTTCACGTTTTCAAATCGCCACTCAAATTTCAAAGGTAAATTTGGAAATTTTAAACTTATAACAATAAGCTGGATTCTTCCACTTTATGATTTGATTACTAATGGTTTCTAAATTTATTTTGTAATAAATAATAAAAAAATAGTGGTGTCCCTAATATCGACCTTTTCCATAGCCTTTTGGGTTCATGAACTAACCTAAAAACCCATTCCATCCGCGCTTTCCTTACTACATTTGGCGCCCTTTTTACTCTATTTGAAGAAAAATCTAAAAACGCACCTACTCCCATAAAAAGACTTGCATTAATTTTTGTGTAATTTTCAGATATCCAATTTTCTTGATAAGGAACTCCTAACCCGACTATTAAGATATCTGGTTTAGAATTATTTATTTTCTGTATTAATACATCATTGTCCTTAAAATATCCATCAGCGCATCCGACTATAGATAATTTAGGGTAATACTTTTTAAAATTTTCTGCTGCTTTTTCTGCAACTCCATAGGCTCCTCCTAATAAAAAGACCTTAAAACCTTGATCATTGGCTAATTCTAATATTTTTGGTGTTAAATCCGTGCCATTAAGGTTCTCATCAAAATTAAACCCAAATATTTTTGCTCCCACTTCGACACCAATTCCATCATTTAATACATAATCAGCATTATTTAGATTAGTAGAGTATTCACTATCATTTTGTGAAAGAATATAACAATATGCGTTTAAAAAAAATAATTTAAACTTCTCCTTATTAATTACCTTTTTCATAATTTCATTTAGAATTTCATTTGTATTTGTACAATTAATTTTTATATTCCCTAGACTTTTTATTTCCATCCTTGAGTTTACATCCTTTAAAAAACTGTATATTTAATCACTCACAAATTTCACCAGACATTATTTCGTTCGATAAGAATCTTCTCTAAATCTTGAATTATCCTATCGTTTCACCTAGGTAACTAAGTTGGGTTATTGAACCCTATTTAAGGTGTAACTATTATATATATTCTACACTTTAAAAAGTTTTTCCTTGTTTCACTACCATCTCGTTTAGCTTAAGAACATCGTATAATTTATGTTCATTGCTTCACAATTTTTAAAAATTATTTTTCATAACAAAAGCCGCCATTATGTCGGCAGCATTGTTTTTAAAAACTCCCCTAATTCTTTTTCAAACAAATATAATAATCAAAGAATAGCTAACCCTTGCGATCCAAAGTAAGGAAAGTTAGTCCAAGTAGCAACCTGCAATCTGACCAGACTTCCATCTTCTTGAATATTGAATACGGAGACTGTACCTTGGTTTCCGTTAAGGGTGTAAAAATGCCGTCCATCTTTACTCACTCCAACATCCATCGGTAGTCCTAGAGCTGTACCTGGAGGTGTACTGGTAATATGCCTTACCACCGACAATGCTCCATTGGGATTGATTCTGTAAGTAGAAATGGTGCCGCTTAAAGTATTCGTAACGTATGCAAAACGTTCATCCTTTGTTGCTATAACCCAGCATGCGGTTTTATATCCGTTTGGGACAGAGCCACTGATCACATGAAGGATCCCGTCCTTACTCATTGAATAGGATGACAGGGCATTTGAAACTGCTTCAGTAACTAAGAGGATTCCAGAGGATAGAAAATAAGCACCCAATGGTCCTTGACCATAAGATTCATTAACGATTGGTTCTGAAACCGTACCATTTTGATTAACAAGGAATACACTTAGATGGTTTGAAGTAAGCTCGGATACAAGGATTTTTCTACCATCACGAGTGAAGAGAACTTGAGCGGGCTGAGCATTGAAAGTACTGAGAGAATGGGTAGATCCGGGAATGGGAGTAAGGAGTCCGTTATTATCTATGTGAAAACCAGTGATATTGGAGGAGAAATTGTTAGCCGCATTCCCCACATTGGCTACATATACAAGATTACCAAACACATCTATAGTATTGGGCTGAGCACCTCCTGATGGCTTCACATCCACGAGAACGGGTGCACCGCTGTCAGTAATGATGAAACTGCTGATACTATGGCTGCCAGCGTTCACTGCAAGCAGGAAACGTCCATTGAGGGACAAAGTTAGAGCTCCTTGTGATGTAAGAGGATCGACTCCATCGTTTGCCGTTGCCGTAGAGACTTCCTTGGTACCTGTACCTCTACCATAAGTTGGGTAGGAACCCACAAATGTGAGCATTCCATTCATGTCCCTGGAAAAGGCAATGATTTGATTCATCGTTTCATTATTGGTCATAATGTAAACCATACTTGCATTTGCACGGGAATATTTGTTTATATACATGTTATAACTTTCCTCCTTTCATAGTTTTATATGGTGCTTTTACTACTTTAATTCCCAAAATTAACGCAAAACATCATCCGTTATCCCTCAGCCTAACTTTAGTTATAACAACAAATGAAAAAAGACTGCAAAAACTGCAGTCCAAATGTTATTTTATGAAAGTTACCCGCTGTTTAAATTCATTGCTACATAAATTTACATTGTTTAAGGGAGATTCAGTAAAGTACGGATTTACAACGGCAAAGAATTTCAATCCTTATTTTACATAATTAATTTTAAATAGGATTGTATTTTCTTTTTCTAAATATTACTTTCCACAGCATGCGTGCACTTGGTTTGGTAACTATCTAATTTTTACAATTATTTTTCCTTTAGCCCTTCCTGCTTCTGAATACTCCATCGCCTTTTGAATATCTTCAAAACTAAAAACTCTATCAATTACAGGGGTGATGTCCCCAGATTCAATAAAGTTTGCAATAGTGCTTAATTGATCTCCACTTGGCTTCATAAACAAAAACGTATATGGAACATTATGCTTTTTTTCAAGTGCAGTAAGTTTATAACTTGCTGCAGAAAACAACATCCTTTTAAAAAATCCTAAACCGTACTCTTTAGCAAAACGACCATTTGGTAACCCCGAAACGGAAACAATTTTCCCGCCACTTTTTAAAACATTAAAAGATTTTTCGAGTGACTTGCCCCCGAGAGTATCAAATACTGCATCATAATTTTTCAGGATATCTTCAAATTTTTCTGTTTTGTAATTGATAATTTCATCTGCACCAAGTGATTTTACTAAATTCGTACCTGCTTCACTGGTAGTTGTAGCAACAGTGGCTCCCTTTAATTTTGCCAGTTGAATAGCAAAGGTACCTACACCACCAGCCCCAGCATGAATCAAAATCTTTTGTCCTTTTTGTAATTGCAGTATGTCATGTAAAACTTGATATGAGGTTAACCCAACCAGTGGAATGGATGCTGCTTCCTCGAAGCTCAAATTTTTAGGTTTTAAGGCTATGTCCTTTTCATGAATGGAAATATATTCTGCAAAAGTACCGATGTTACTCTTACATGGACGTCCATATATTTCATCACCAACTTTAAAACGAGTCACTTTTGCGCCAACCTTAGCCACGACACCAGAAAAATCATTCCCAAGGATAAGAGGCATTTTATACTTAATTAACAATTTCACTTTCCCATCGCGTATCTTAAAATCAATAGGATTAATACTAGCTGCATGAATTTCTGCAAGTACCTCATAATCGCCAATTTCGGGTGTGGGCATTTCTGCCAAACGCAACGGGACTTTCCCATACCTATCAATAATCATTGCTCTCATTGTCAATACCTCCAAATCACATGCCTTTAATAAAACTCCATAAACTTTTCGACATCCAACACAAGATTTTTTAATAAACCTAATTTTGTACTACGAACATCTATATAATAAAAATTTTTTGTGCCCTCTTTACGCATTAAAATAACACCTGCATCTCTCAAAATCTTAAGATGATGCGACACAGCCGGACGAGAGAGATGTGTTTGTTTTGTTCCGTGATTTCACCTACACGCAATCCCGTTTGACAATCGGTTCCCATTAAAACTAATAAGATAGATTGCCGTGTTTCATCCCCAATTGCTAATAGTACCTTTTGACAATTAATAAAATCTTCTTTGATTATCTTTAGTTGGTCATGTTTATTCATTTTATTAGATACCTCCAACAATCGGTTAAATGGTTTAAGTTAATGAACCGTTTAACCGAATACAACAATATGTAAACAAGGGGACGGTTCTCGCGTTTCAGAAACGCAAGAACCGTCCCCTTGTT